>NZ_JBVIQN010000008.1:255478-329465 GCF_055577005.1 Streptomyces sp. NPDC033221
CTTACACCACCCCCCCCCCCCCCCCCCCCCCCCCCCCCCCCCCCCCCCCCCCCCCCCCCCCCCCCCCCCCCCCCCCCCCCCCCTCCGCCGTTTCAGGTGGCCGCGGGGGTCAGCCCGTCGTGCTGAACCCCTCGCCCACCGTCAGTGTCACCACGCCGGGGCCGGCGGCCGTCGCGTCCGCCGACTTCTCCGTCTTCACGTTCGTCAGCCGGGCGGAGAGCACCTTCGCCTGCGCCTCCATCGACGCGGGGTAGGTGATGGCCGTCTCGGTGGCTCCGGGGGCCGCGTTGCCGGTGGAGACCACCGTGAAGCCCAGCTTGCGCAGGTCCGCCGCCGCGTTGGCCGCGTAGCCCGGCGTGCCCGTGCCGTTGAGGACCCGTACCTTCACCGAGCGCGCGGTGACGAGCTGCTTGGCGTCGGCGGCCAGCTTGTCCTTGTTGACTTCCCTGTCGTGCGCCAGGTCGCTGAAGAGGCCGCCGGCCTGCGGGTACTGCCACACCACGTTCGCCTTGTCGGTGGGCACGTCCGCCTCGCGCGAGTAGTTCGGCACGGTCAGGAAGGTGAGCCGGTTGCTGGGGATGTCCTTGACCGTGGAGGCCAGTTCGGAGAGCGGTTTGACGCCCGCCAGCTCGTTGTCCGTGGTGATCGACTTGGTGGCCGAGTCGAGGAAGTCGTACAGCGCGCCGGGGCTGGTCAGCTTGGACTGCGCCTTCGCGCCGAGCGCCTTCATGAACTCCTGCTGGCGGCCGATGCGGCCGAGGTCGGAGCCGTCGCCGACGCTGTAGCGGGTACGGACGTAGCCGAGCGCCTTCTCGTCCTGGACGTTCTGGCAGCCCGCCTCCATGTCGAGGTGCGCCTTCTTGTCGTGGATCGCGGTCTTCGGGCAGACCTCTATGCCGCCCAGGGCGTTGACCATGCCCTTGAAGCCCTGGAAGTCGACCGAGGCGAAGTGGTCGATGCGCAGCCCGGTGTTCTTCTCGACGGTCTTGATCGTGCAGGCCGCCGCGTTGGCGACGTCGCCGCTCTCACCGCCGATGGTGAACGCTTCGTTGATCTTGAAGTGGTGGGGCTTCGAGGTACGGCCCTTGCCGGTGTCGCAGGCCGGAATGGACACCCAGGAGTCACGCGGGAAGGAGACGGCGGTGGCCCACTCGCGGTTGGCGGCGATGTGCAGCACCATCAGCGTGTCCGACTGCATCGTGTCGAGGTTCTTGCCGTACTTGGAGTTGGCGCCCGCACGGCTGTCCGACCCGACGACGAGGATGTTCTTGGAGCCGGGGCTGAGGTTGGCGGGGCGGTCGCCGCCGAGGCGGCTGCCGACGTCCGCGCCGTGGATGTTGCCGTCCAGCTTGAAGTAGACCCAGCCGCCGACACCCGCCGTGATCAGCAGGAGTACGCCGATGACGCCGCCGGTCCAGGCGAGGATGCGGCCGCGCCGGGTCATCCGGGCCTTGCCGGGCCGGCGGCCGCGGCCGGACGCCGGCCCGGCGGCGCGCCGCCCTCTGCCGGGGCCCGAGCGGCCCGGGCCCGGACGGTCGGCCCGCCGGGAGGTCCCGGCGGTGCCGGAGCGGCCCGCGGTGCCGGTGGGGCCCGAGGGCCCGGAGGGGACGGAGGTGCCGGTCTGGCCGGAGGGTGCGCCCCGCCGGGGCCGCTGCCTGTCTTGCACGCCTAATGGTCCTTCTGGTGCGTCAGATGCCCGCGCTCGGCAGAACGAGAATCCGGTCGGGGTCGTACGGAAACCACTGCGGGCAACTGCCGCCGCTGCCGCGCATCGTACGCAACCGACACCACAGTTCGCCTGCCCCGTCCCGCCACCAGGCGCTGATGCGGCCCAATTCCCACGCGCCGTCGGGGTGTTGGAGCTCCACCGGCTGGTAGACCCACAGCACCTCCGCCTCCGGAGGGGGGCCGCCGCCGTGCGGGGGTCCGGACCTCGTTGTCATCTCCCCCTCCCGCCACGCCCGTTGCGAACGTTTTGGCGCACTCTACAGCCCGGATCTACACGGCTGTAGAAGCGTCCGGGTGTGGGGCGGATCACATCCGGGGTGCGACGGGGGCGCCGCGGGAGGTCAGGGAGCGGGGAAGGCCGCCGGTGGTTTCAGGTGGTCGCCCGCCAGGTCGTCCCCCTTCTTCCACGCCGGGTCGTACGCGCACGGGGCGACCGTGCCGCCGTGCAGCCGGTCCTGGTCGCCGTACCAGGTCACCACCTGCCGTCCGTCCCCGCCGCGTTCCGCGCGGACCTCCCACTCGTTGTTGACGGTCTTCCCGTACGCCTTGATGCGCCAGCCGGCGTCCTTCAGGTGGTCCCGCAGCCGCTTCAGCGCGGGCAGAGCCGTCTTTCCGGGTACGTGGTCCAGCTCCCAGCTGTGGCTGAGCCGGTAGGCACCGTCCACGGACCGGTCGCGGACGCTCTCCCAGCCGCCCGGGTGGCAGTAACCGGAGTCCAGTGTGTTCACCGTGCGCGTTCCGGGGCCGGTCGGCCGCTCGCCCGGCGGCAGGACGCGTCGCAGGCCCATGGCCCGGTAGGCGTCCTCGGACGTGCCGATGACCCGCTCGGCCATCTTCTCGGGGGCCACCTCGGCGTAGTCCTCGGGGACCGCCGACTCGACCGAGATGACGGCGATCACCCCCAGCACCAGCAGGACCGGCAGGGCCGCCGCGATGCCGCAGCCGAGGGCGGTCGCCCTGAGGGGCCGGAACGTCTCGCTCCGGTCGGCGGGGGCGGCACTGCCCGTGCTCCCGGCCGCTGCGCTGTCTTCTTCCACGGTGGCCACAGCCGCACGCTACGGAGCGCACGGCCCCCGCACCTGAGCGCGAACCCCCATCACCTGGGCGCGGCTACTCAGAGCGGGGTGGCCGCCTTCAGGACGAGGAAGAGGGCCACCGCCGCGTTCAGCGCGGAGAGCGCCGAGGCGGCGGTGCCCGCGGCGGCGACCAGGGCGGCCAGGCCCGCCGGGGTGAGGGCGGGCGGCCAGCTGCGGGCCGGGGGCACGGGGTCCAGGAGCGCCGCCACGCGGCGCGGCACGGGGCCCGGTCCGGGCACGGCGAAGCCCGCGAGCAGCGGGCCGGGCGTGGGGCGGGAGACCAGTGCGGCCTTGCCGACGGCCCGGGCGGTCAGCCGCCGGTCGCCGACGGTCCGTGCCGCCTCCTCGTCGGCCCAGCGTTCGGCGCTGAAGGCGACCGCCGCGCGCAGCGGCAGCAGCAGCGGGTTGGCGCAGCCGGCCAGCCGTACGGCGAGCTGGTAGCGGTGGTGGCGTTCGGCCAGGTGGGCCCGCTCGTGGGCGAGCAGGGCGCGGCGCTCGTCGCTGTCCAGGCTGCGCAGCATGCCGCGGGAGACCGCGATCCGGCCGGGGCGCGCGGGCCTGCCGGGGCGGGCGGGCAGGCCGGGTACGGCGTAGGCGTACGGGGTGTCGTCGGGCAGCACCGCCAGTTCCGTGGCGGACGGCAGGCCGTCCAGCGCGCGGTGCGTACGGGAGCGGACGCGGTAGTGGCGGCGCAGTTCGGTGGCACCGGCCGTCAGGACGGCCGCGAGCCCGGCGATGGCTGCCGTACCGGCGACCTCGGCGATCGGGACCGCGGCCCGTACCTCCGGGTCGGACCAGCCGTCGGGCAGCGGGTTGCCGGGAAGCTGGGCGGTGCCCACCACCATCAGCAGCCCCAGGCACAACGTGCTGCACACGCCGAGGACCACGGCCAGGGCGGTGAGCAGGCGGGTCGTGCTGCGCGGGTGCAGATGCTGGCCGGCCAGGCGGGCGATCGGCAGCGCGGTCAGCGGCAGGACGAGCGGGAGGAAGACGAAGACGCCCATGGGTCAGTCAGTCTCCGGAACTCTCGGCCGCTCCGGGCCCCTCGCCGGTGGCGCGCTCCAGCAGGGTGCGCAGCAGCTGCTCGTCCTGGGCGGAGAGCGCCGAGACGAAGCTGGCCAGGACGGCGTCCCGGTCGGTCTCGCTGTCCAGGACGCGGCGCATCCGCAGCGCGGCGAGCCCGGCCTCGTCGGCGGCCGGGGTCCACGCGTAGGACCGGCCGACGCGTTCGCGGGTGACGGCCTTCTTGGCGTGCAGGCGGGAGAGGATCGTCATCACCGTCGTGTAGGCGAGGTCGTCGCCGAGGTGGTCCTGTACCCAGGCGGCGGTGGCGGGGCCGGGCGCCCGGTGCAGCGCGGCCAGTACCTGGGCCTCCAGCTCGCCCTGGCCCCGGCGGCGCGCGCGGTCGCGCCCGCCCGGATGGCCGTCGAAGGGGTCCCCGTTCATTGCCGTCGCCTCCCGTTCGTACCGCGTGCCCCGCGCGGCGGGGGCGTCGCCGCATCCTACTGAGCGGTCCGGGAACGCGTCCCGCTCCTCGTTCGTCATCTTCTACAGCACTGTAGATTTTGTGGCCCGCCGCACAGCGAGGCCACACCCCGACCCGGGAGGAACATCCATGGGAGTCTCGCTGGCCAAGGGCGGCAACGTCTCGCTGTCGAAGGAGGCGCCCGGCCTGACCGCCGTGACGGTGGGCCTCGGCTGGGACGTCCGTACGACCACCGGCGCCGATTACGACCTGGACGCGAGCGCCCTGCTGTGCAACGAGTCGGGCAAGGTCGTCTCGGACCGGCACTTCGTCTTCTACAACAACCTCACCAGCCCGGACGGCTCGGTGCAGCACACCGGCGACAACCTCACCGGTGAGGGCGAGGGTGACGACGAGTCGGTCAACGTGAACCTGGCGGGCGTGCCCGCCGAGGTCTCCAAGATCGTCTTCCCGGTGTCCATCCACGACGCGCAGACCCGCGGCCAGAGCTTCGGCCAGGTCCGCAACGCCTTCATCCGCGTGGTCAACCAGGCCGACGGCAACGAGCTGGCCCGTTACGACCTCACCGAGGACGCCTCCACGGAGACCGCCATGGTCTTCGGCGAGCTGTACCGGCACGGCACGGAGTGGAAGTTCCGCGCGGTCGGCCAGGGCTACGCCTCCGGGCTGGCCGGCATCGCGGCGGACTTCGGCGTCAACGTCTGACCCGTACCGGCGGGTGAGCGAATGCGACGGCGGGCCCGCGGCGTGTGTGCCGCGGGCCCGCCGCCGTATGACGCGCCCGTGCGGCGTGCCCGTGTGACGCGGTCCGGTCAGAGGTCGAACTCGGCCGGCGGGATGTCCAGCGCGTAGCAGACCTCGCGCACCACGGCCTGCTCGGTCTTGTCGAAGTCGCCGTCCGCGCCGCCGATGACGATGCCGATCTGGATGACGGCACGCGCCTCGACCGGCTTCTTCTTCACCTTGCCGATCTCCTGGAGGAGGCCGACCTTGCCGAAGTCGAAGTCGGCGGCCAGCTTGTCCAGGTAAGCGTCGAAGCGGTGGCGCAGGTCGTCGGCGGAGAAGTTCTGCAGCACCTCGTTGGTGGCGATGAGCTGGGCCACCCGCTGCCGCTCCGAGGGGTCGACGGACCCGTCCGCGGCGGCGACGAGCGCGCACATCGCCATGCTCGCGTCCCGGAAGGCGCCGCTCTTCAGGTCGTTCTTCTTCGCGACGAGCTGGGTCTGCATCGTCTGGGCGGAATCCTTGATCCGGTCCCACAGAGCCATGTGGATCTCCTTGTCGTTCCCGCGTGGTGCCGCGCATCGCTGCTGTTCGAGTAATGCGCAAGCAAAATCTACAGGCTTGTAGATTCTCGCGGGACACCACCACCCGCCGAGGCGGCCGTACCGGATCCGCCGGCCGTCGCGGGTGCGCACGCGCGAAGGGCCGGGGCATCCGCCCCGGCCCTTCACCCCCCGTTCCCCCGTTCCCCCGGAAGCCCCCCTCGGGAGATTCAGGTGGCCGTAACCCGCTGCCCGCCCGTCAGCGCAGCCGCAGTGCGGTGCGGAGGGTGCCGAACAGCTGGGTCTGGTCGGTGACGCCGAGCACGCGGTACGCCTGCGGGCCCTGCGCGGCGATCCGGACCTGCGTGCCGGTGTGCTCCTGAGACTTGCCCGGCGTGTTGGTCGAGTAGTTCACCTTCAGCTTGCCGCCCTCGTCGGTGACGAGCGTGGACGAGAGGCCGGGCGGGTTGGCGTCCAGCGGCACGATCTGGCTGGAGTGGCCGTGGTCGGCGGTGGTGACCACGAGCGTGTCGGGGTGCTTGGCGGCGTAGTCCCGGGCCACCTTCACCGCGCGGTCGAACGCCGCGGTCTCGCCGATCTGCCCGCAGGGGTCGGCCGCGTGGTCCTGCTTGTCGATCGAGGCGCCCTCGACCTGGAGGAAGAAGCCCTTGTCCCGGCCGTGGCCGCGCTGCGACTTCTGCTTCTTCTCCAGCAGCTGGATGGCCTTGGCGGCCTGCTCGTCCAGGGCGGGCGTGCCCGCGGGACGCTGCGGGTTGGCGGTCGCGCAGCGCTGCGGGCCGGTGCCGCCGACGGCGGCCGGCTTGCCGGTCCACTCCACGGGCACGGTGCCCGGAGCGAACAGTCCGAGCACCGGCTTGCCGCCCGCGACGCTGCGGACCCGCTTGAGTCCGTCCCGGTCGGTCACGACCTGGTAGCCCAGCTTGCGGGCCTGCTCGGCCACCGTCAGACCCTTGTACGGGCCTTCGGTGATCTTCTGGTCGAAGCGCTGCTTGCCGCCGCCGAGGAGCACGTCCACCTTGTGGTTCACGCTCTGCTCGGCGATCGAGCCGGGGCCGCCCCTGCCGATCGTGTCGGTGGGGCACTTGGCCATGTCGGCCGGGCCCTGGCAGCTGCGGTCGGTGGCGTGCGAGGCGAGGACGGCCGGGGTGGCGTCGGTCAGCTCGGCGGTGGTGACGGAGCCGGTGGCGTAACCGTTCTGCTGCGCCAGCTCCAGGATCGTCGGGAGCGCCTTGTCGGTGTCCGGCGTCTTGGAGATCCGGCCGTTGACCGTCTTGTGGCCGGTGGCCCAGCCGCTGCCGCTGGCGGCGGAGTCCGTGACGTAGTCCGGCTTCTTGTTCCGGTCGACGGCGTACGTGGTGTAGCTGCCGGTCATCGGGAACTTGTCCATGTCGAGGCGGCCCGCGGCCCCCACGGTGTAGTCCCGGGCGAGGGTGATCTCGCTGTCGCCCATCCCGTCGCCGATCAGCAGGATGACGTTCTTCGCCGCCCCGCCCCTGACCGCCCGCTCCGCCTGGTCCTCGGACCCGAACGCGGCGGCTCCCGCGGGCACGGCCGCGGCGGTGGCGAGCACCACGGCGGCACCGGTGATGACGCCACGGCGGGACAGGCGCAGTCTTCGCATGAGTTCTCCTCTTCGCACGTCGGCCGGATGCCGACGCAGCGAAGCCCACCAGCCCATGGTGAATACCCGGTGACCACTGCACGGCGTCTTGGCCGCCGCAACCCCAACGGCGGGCGTCGGCGCGCGGGCGGGGGCGCGGACCGCGTGCGGAAACCGGTCAGCAAGCTGTCGGCCACCGGTCGGCCACCGGTCGACCGGTACGGGCCCGGTGCCGCCGACCGGGTGGTGTTCATCAGAAGAACGGCGAATCGCGGTCGTCGGTCCTCGTGTTCCCGCCGCGTCTACACATCATGAGGAAAGTACGCAAATCGGTCATCGGGACAAGCGTCTCAGCGGCGCTGTGCCACCGCTTCACCGCGGCGCCGCCCCGAGGCCCCGGAACCACCGCAGGACCGAGCAGAGAAGAGAGGGATCATGGCCACCACCAAGGTCACGAAACTCTGGACCGCCTTCGCCGTCATCATCGTCAAGCTCCTCGCCGCACTGGGGTTCCGCACCCCCGGCTCGGCTTCCTCCGCGTTCCCCGTCCCGGCCGCCGCCGCGGCCGACGAGGAGACGTACCGTACGGCCGCGGCGCTCGCCGCCCTCGGGGCCGGCAGCGCGACCGGCGGGCGGGAGGCGGCCGCGCCGCCCGGCAGCAGGACGGCCGCCGCGCCGTCCGCACCCGAAAGCCCGCACGGCGAGCGCGACTTCGGGTACCCGTCGGCCACGCCGCTGTACGCCGCGCCCCGGATGATGTACGGACGGACCCTGCCGCCGACGATGAAGCAGCGCATCCGCGCCGAGGCGCACGGCGCGGCGCCCAGCTCCCGCTGCGTACAGACCGACGCCTTCGACGCCCCGTACACCTGCCCCGCGAGCGCCCCGCCGGCCCGCGCCGCCTCGGTGCCGCAGGCCCGCGCCGCGGTGCCCGCCGCACGTCGCCCCGAACGCGTCCTCTGCCCGGCCTGAGCCGTACGGACGACGGCGCGGCCGAGCGGCTGAGCCGTACCGAGCGCGTGCCCGAGCCGTAACGAGTGCGGACCGAGCCGTACCGAGTGCGGGCCGAGCAGCCCGAAGCTCATGTCGGTCATGGGGGTTGCGGCCCCGACCGGCTTACGGCAGCGGCCTCTTGACGGCCTCCTGGGTGAGGACGAGATCGAGGCGGTGTTCCCGGTCACCGGTGGCGAGCGTGACCCGGTCGGCGTGCGGCGGATAGCCGGTGGCCGTCAGGGTGTAGGCGCCCTCCACGAGACCGGTGACGGCGAAAGTGCCGTCCGGGCCGGTCACGGTGTGGCCGGCGAGCGAACCCTCCTGATCCCGAAGTGTGACGGCGGCGTCCGGCAGCGGGCGCCCGTGCGGGTCCCGTACGGTGCCGCGGACCGCGGCCTCCGGGACGAGCCGGGCATCCTGACGGGCGGACGTGCCGGAGGAGACGAGTGAGCGTGCGTGCGGGCGGTGGCCCGCGGCGCTCAAAACCAGGGTGACGTTCCCCGACGGAAGTCCGGTCAGCTCCCAGCTGCCCTGCGCGTCAGCGGTCGTGGTGGCCACGACCTCGCCGTTCGCGTCGGTGAGGACGACGCGTCCGCCGCCGAGCGGCGTGCCGTCGGTGCCGCCGGACAGGGTGCCGTGGACGCGACGGGTGTGGGGCCGGGACGAGGCGACGAGGACGGACGCAGGCGTGGTGGCGCCTGCGGTGTCCGCCTGGGGCGCGGCCGTTGCCGGAGCGCCCCGCTCCTCCCCGCCGTCCGGAGCGACCAGTTCGAACTCCCCGGTCTCCTCCCCGCTCCGCGCGAGCAGCAGGGGCCGGGCCGCCGCGCGCGGGGACGGGAGGAACGCGGCCAGGACGAGGCCGATGGCGACCGCGCCGGCGGCGATGCCGAACGAGACGCGGAACCCGGCCATGGTCGGTACGGAGACGGCGCCTGCCGGGGCGGACATGTGGGCCAGGACCATGCCGATGACCGCGCTCGACACGGACGTGCCGATCGAGCGCATCAGGGTGTTGAGGCCGTTGGCGGCGCTGGTCTCCGACGGGTCGACGGCGCCGACGATCAGGGCGGGCAGCGAGGAGTACGCCAGGCCGATGCCGGCGCCCACGACGATGGCGATGATGACGGTCTGCCAGGCGGCACTCATCAGGCCCAGCCCGGCGGCGTACCCGACGGCGATGATCAGCATGCCGAGCATCAGGGTGGCCTTGGGGCCGCGCCGGGCCGATATGCGCGCGTACACGGGCGCGGTGAGCATCATCGTCAGCCCGAGCGGGGCCACGCACAGGCCCGCCACCACCATCGACTGGCCCAGCCCGTAGCCGGTGGACGTCGGGAGCTGGAGCAGCTGCGGCAGGACGAGCGAGATCGCGTAGAAGGCGACGCCGACCATGATGGACGCGAGGTTGGTGAGCAGCACCTCGCGGCGCGCGGTGGTGCGCAGGTCCACGAGCGGTGCGGCGACGCGCAGTTCGAAGACGCCCCACAGCAGCAGGAGGGCGAGGGCGCCGCCGATCAGGCCGAGGGTGGTGGGCGAACCCCAGCCCCAGTCGCTGCCCTTGGTGATCGGCAGGAGCAGGCAGACCAGCCCGGCGGTCAGCCCGATCGCGCCGAGTACGTCGAACCGGCCGGCGGCCCGTACGGAGGTCTCGGGTACGAAGGCCACGCTGAGCAGCATGGCCAGGACGCCCAGGCCTGCGGCGCCGAAGAACAGCGCGTGCCAGTCGGCCTGCTGGGCGACCAGGGACGCGGCGGGCAGCGCGAGTCCGCCGCCGACCCCGATGGAGGAGCTCATCAGTGCCATGGCCGAGCCGAGGCGTTCGCGCGGCAGCTCGTCGCGCATGATGCCGATGCCGAGCGGGATGGCGCCCATGGCGAAGCCCTGTAGCGCCCTGCCCACCAGCATCGTGGTCATGTCAACCGTAAAGCCGCAGATCAGTGAGCCGACCACCATGAACGCCAGGCTGGTCAGCAGCATCCGGCGCTTGCCGTAGAGATCGCCGAGCCGGCCCATGATCGGGGTGGCGACGGCACCGGTGAGCAGGGTGGCCGTCATGATCCAGGTGGCGTTGCTCGGGGCGGTCGCCAGGAGTGTCGGCAGGTCCTTGATGACGGGTACCAGCATCGTCTGCATGACGGCGACGACGATGCCGGCGAAGGCGAGTACGGGGACGACGGCGCCGCGCCCGGTCCGCCGGGTCCCCCGGGGTGCTTCGGGGGCTGCTTCGGTGGAATCGGGCAGGGGGTGCGCGGCGGTGGGCGCCGGTTCCCCGGCGCGCTGTTCCGTCGTCTGCGGCATAAGTGCGGCCTCCGGTCGGTGCAAGTGAATGCCCCTTGAACGCTTTTGTTGCCGTGGACATTCCAACGCCCCCTGTAAGCGCCGATAAGGGTGCCGGACGTCCGGCGCGTCAGGCTCCCGGCCTGCGCGTCATCGCCCAGGTACGCGGACCGCCGTCCGGCAGCGGGTAGCCCGCCGTCACCTCGAACCCGAGGCGCTCGTAGAAACGCACGTTGCGTTCGTCGGAGGTCTCCAGGAAGGCGGGCAGGCCCGCAGCCTCCGCGGCTTCGAGCCCGGGCCGGATCACCGCGCCGCCCAGCCCCCGGCCCTGGCGTCCGGGGTCGACACCCACCACGCCGAGGAACCACACGGGTCCGGTGGGGCGGTGCACGCCCATGGCGGCCTCGGCCCGTGCGGACACCTCGGCCCGGTCCCCGGCGATGTCCGCGAACTCCGGCGCCAGCTCCCCGAAGACCTCACCCGCCGCCACCGTCCCCGGAGTCGTCCACACGGCCACCGCGTCACCACCGTCGGCCACCCACACCCGCCCGTGGTCGAAACCGATGCGGGTGACGAAGAGTTCGTCGAAGCGGCGCAGGCGGGCGGAGTGGCCGTCGGCCGCGATGGTGTGGCGGGTGAAGGCGTATCCGTCGAAGGCCCGCTCCAGAGTGCGCAGGATGCGGGGGAGGTCCTCGCGGGTGGCGGGCCGGACTGCGGGGGTGTCGGTGGTCGCGGAGGTCACCGGATCAGGTAAGGACAGGCGGTGGCGACTGCGCAAGCCAATAAGCGGCCCGGATACGGCCCGTGGAGCCGCCGCGTGCCGGACGTTCCCGCGCCCGCCGCACGCGCAGGGCCCGGGTCGGCGACCGACCCGGGCCCCGCGTGGTGGGGGTGTGCGGTCAGGGCATGACCGTCAGGGTGCACGGAACCTGGAGGCTGACGGTCGTGGGGCCGCCGATCGGGCTGCTGATGCCGAGGGTGCCGTCGAAGGCGGCCAGCCGCCGCTGGATGCCCTGGAGGCCGCTGCCGGACTCCAGACCGGCGCCGCCGTTGCCGTCGTCGGTGACGCTCACCGCCAGCGCGTTGGCCCGGTACTGGATGTCGACCAGGACGCGGCGCGCCCCGGAGTGCTTGGTCGCGTTGGCCAGCAGCTCGCACACGGCGAAGTACGCGGCGGACTCCACGGCCGGCTCCGGGCGGGACGGCAGGTTCGCGGTCACCTGGACCTGGAGGCGGCTCTCCAGCGCGAGCGAGCGGACGGCGTCCACGAGGCCGCGGTCGGCGAGCACCGGCGGGTGGATGCCCCGTACGAGGTCCCGCAGCTCCTCCAGGGCGCGTACGGAGGCGTCGCGGGTCTCGGCCAGCAGCGTGCGGACGGCTTCGGGGTTCTCGTCCAGGAGCGATTCGGCGGCACCCAGCTTCATGCCCATGGCCAGCAGCCGGGCCTGCGCACCGTCGTGCAGGTCGCGCTCGATGCGGCGGATCTCGGCGGCGGAGGAGTCGACGACATCGGTGCGGGTGCGGGACAGGTGCTCGACGCGCAGCCCCATCTCGGCCTTGGCGGTGGGCGCGAGCAGGGAGTGGGTGATGCGGGCGTGCAGGCGCAGCACGTACGGGGCGAGGAGCAGGGCGATGGGGAGCTCGATCAGGCCGAGGCCGCCGGCGATCCAGGCGGCGTCCTGGCTGCGCACCGGCACGAACAGGTACCAGGTGCCGTCCCAGGCCTCGATCACCGGCTGCCAGATGAACGGCAGCACGATGCCGAAGAGGCCGTGGGCGAGCATCGCGAACGGGATGATCGCGAAGAGTCCGGTGACGGTGACGGCGCACTGGGCCCACAGCATGTCGCGCCAGGTCGCGCTGTCGGTGAAGATCGCCTCACACTTGCGCCAGGCGCCCTTCCAGCCGCCTTCCGTACGGGGCGCGGGCGGGTACGGCTCGGCGATCGGCACGCCGGTGTTCCCGGTCAGGCGCCGCTGGGTGTTGGCGGACCAGCGCAGGGCCGCGATCAGGCCCGGTACGAGGAAGAGGCCGAAGCCGAGCAGCGTCAGGGACATGCCGACGAGGGCGAACCAGGCGAGGAAGACGGCCAGCAGACCGAGGAAGAACATGGTCAGTCCGCGGCCCATGGCTATCCAGCCGGCGGTGAACCAGTTGCGTCCCTGACGCGCCCCGCGTGCGGCGTTCTTGGAATGTTCGGACATCTCACTCGTCTCCGTGTCTGTGCTCGGCAGGGCGGTCCCGGCTTCGTGCGTCTGTCCATCGTCCGCTGTGCGGCGCCGGGAATCAGGGGTACTAGGCCTACTTTTGGGGGAGGGAATGCCCCGTGTGCCGCAGCGCGTCGCGGGGCCAGAACCGGGTGCCGGTCAGCAGTACGGCCAGCGCGGGCAGCGTCAGCGCCCGCACGACGGTGGAGCTCAGCACCACGGAACACGCCAGGACGATGCTCAGCCGCCCCACTTCCACCGAGCCGGTGCGCTCGGTGAGCAGGAAGATGGTGCACATGATGACGGCGGTGACGGTCACGCCGTCCGACGTGGAGGTGACCGCGCGGGCCGTGGCCTCCCGCGGGGACATGCCGGCGGCCCGTAGCTCGGCGATCCGCAGGACGACGTGGCGCAGCAGCAGCACCGACACGGCCAGCGCCAGGACGAAGCTGAGCAGTGGCGCCCATGCGGCAGGCGTGCTGTGCCCCCAGGAGCCGGGCGCCTGGCCGGGCTTCCACGCCCGCAGGATCAGCGTCGCCGTGCCGCACGCCGCCGCGGCGGCCAGCGTGCAGGGGACCGTCACGGCGACGGCCGCGGGCGCGGACCGGAACGCCGCGGTCAGTGCGGCGAAGGCCAGCAGCACGGTGGACGCGATCACCGCGGCGATGGTCGCGGCCGTGATGCCGTGCGCGCGGGCGGCTTCGGCGGTGTGCAGCAAGGCGGCCCGCTGGTCGGGGAGTTCCGGGCGCCACCACGCCAGCGGCAGGGCGAGGGCGGCGAGCAGCACCGCCGAGGCCGCGAGGGTCCAGCCGGGCCGCCGGGTGCCGGGGCGCAGCAGCAGCGGCCACAGCCGCGGCGGGCCGAGCCGGTAGGTCAGCCGCCACAGCACCGGCAGCCGGGGCCAGCCCAGCCGCCGCCCGAAACGGGCGGTCACCGCGGGCAGCGCGGTCACCGCGGCCAGCATCACCGCGGTGACGGTGAGGAGCACGCCGACCGCGACCGCCGCGAGCATCGCGTCGGCCGACACGAAGAGCCCGCTGACCACCGCGATCGTCACCAGGCTGGAGAGCAGGACGGCCCGGCTGGAGGCGGCGGCCGTGTGGGCGACGTGCGGACGCCGTGTCCCGTGCCGCCGGGCCTGCCGCTCGCTCCACAGATAGTGCAGGCAGTACGTGACGCCGAGCGCCGTGCCCAGCACGGCGACCAGGGCGAAGACGGAGGTGGACGGGGCCTGCTCGGGTAACAGCCGGGCCACCACGCTCCACCAGCCGGTGGCGACGGCGACGGCACTGAGGCTGACCAGCAGCGCCACCACGGCCGGGGTGACCGCCGCGAGCAGCGCGACGAGCAGCAGCAGAACCGCGGCGCAGCCGGCGAGGGCGTACCAGAGCAGCCGCCGGCCCGTGGAGTCGTCGGCGAACAGCTCACCGGCCGGTGAGCGCAGGGCCAGCGCCCCGCCCGCCGTGGACGCCGTGACGACCACCAGCCACAGGGCCAGGGCCGGCCACGGATGCCCCGCACTCCAGCCCGCCATCCTGCCCACGGCCGCCTTCAGGCCCGTCACACCCACCGGTCCACCTCTCTGTCGGTCCTCTCCCGGGATTCCTCCCGCGGCCGAAGGGCCGGTCCGGAAAAGGCGTTGTCCATGCTCAGGGGTGCGGCCGGGGGCGCGCACAGGTGCTAGGACGCCTGCGGAAGTAGTGCTAGCACTACCGGACTTACAGCATTACCGCAGTACACGCCCGCGTGGGGCGGGCCTGTCATCAACCGGTCACTGGACTGTCAGCACAATTGGCCAGACTGGCCCGGAAAGCGCATCGCTGGAAAAGACAAACAGACGGGGAGCGCGCGCGTGCCGAGACTTTACGGAGCGGCCGGATGACATCATTCGCAGCTGTTTCAACGTACCTCCCCCCGAGCGTGCCGATCGCCGAACTCCGGGAGGATTCCCCGCTCGACGAGGGGATGGCCCGCCGCTTCCGGCGCTTTTACGGGCTGTCCGCGGTGTGCCGGGACCCGGAGCGTGACGAGGAGGGCCTGCTGCTCGCCGCGGCGGGCAAACTCGACGCGCTGCGCGGACAGGAGGAGCGGGTCCGGTACGTCGTACACGCCCGCACCTTCCCCAACAGCAGGCCGAACCCTACCAGCGCCCTGCGGCGCGTCGGCGAGGAGTTGGGGCTGGTCAACGCGACCGCGTTCGCGGTGACGGGCCAGGCCTGCGCCAGCGGTCTGCAGGCGGTCGACCTGTGCGGCCGGCTGCTGGCGGCGGACGGCGACCCGGACGCGCTCGCGCTGCTGCTGACCGGCGAGAAGACCTTCACGCCGGTCGCCCGGTGCGTACCGCGCAGCAACATCGGCGGCGAGGCCGCGGCCGCCGTGCTGGTGCGCGAGGGCGGGGCGGCGGACGGCGACCGGGTGCTCGGCCGGGCCGTGCACCTGCACGGGCGCTATCACGACGAGGTCGTGACCGGCCTGGCCTCGTCCGCGGAGTTCAACAAGCTTTACCCGACAGCGCTCGGCGACGTGATGCTGGCGGCCTGTGAGAATGCCGGGGTCTCGCTCGGCGATATCGACCTCGTCATTCCGCACAGCGTCAACACCATTTCCTGGAAAGCGGTCGCCGACCGGCTCGGGCTTCCTGTGGAACGCATTTTTCTGGACAACATCCCGGTGACCGGCCACTGCTTCAGCGCGGACCCTTTCATCAACTACGGGACGGCCGGGCAGCTCGGCCGGTTGCGCCCCGGCGCGCGGTATCTGCTGACCGCCGTCGGACTCGGCGCGACGTTCTCGGCGATGGTCGTCGAGCGCTGACCGGCCACACCGGGCGAGGGGACAACATGGAATCGTTGCTGCCGGGCTTCACCGCCCGTCTGAAGGCGGCCGTGGCCGGGGACGAGACGGCGCCGTTCGTCTTCCTCGGCAATTTCGAGGTCGAGGAACAGTGGGCGGTCGGCGAACCCGGCCTGCCGCGCATGGGCTTCACCGGCGGCGGCGCGGTGGTGAACTCGATGGACGAGTTCGCCATGCTGCTGGCGGGCGAGGGCGACCACGTCGTCCTCAAGGCGCAGCCGGACGCCGGCTACCTGGCGTACCTGCGCGGACTGGGCCTCGCACTGCCCACCGTGCACGTCGTCACCGAGTCCGACCCGGCGCGTACGGTCTCCCAGGACGCGCTGGCCGACACCGCGCTGCACGCCGGACTCGCGGGGGCCGGGACCGGTCTGATGCTGTACGCGCACGGCGTCTCCGCCGTCGAGGAGGAGCTCGCCGAGCGTACGGGGCTGCCGCTCGCCCACCCGACGGCCGCGGTCTGCAAGGACGTCAACAGCAAGATCTACAGCCGTCGGGTCGCCGACGAGCTGGACATCCGCCAGGCGCGCGGCTGGGCGTGCGACACCGTCGCCGAGCTGACGCAGGCCGTCGAGGAGGCCCGCGAGCTGCTGGCGCAGGGCCGCAAGCTGGTCCTCAAGGACGCCTACGGCGTGTCCGGCAAGGGCATCATGGTCATCGAGAGCGAGCGGCGGCTCGACCGGGTGCACCGGATGGTGCTGTCCCGCGCCGAGGCGTCCGGCAGCGACCGGGCCGGGCTGGTCCTCGAAGAGTGGGTGACCAAGCAGACCGACCTGAACTACCAGGTCACGGTCGGCCGGGACGGCTCGGTGCGGTTCGACTTCGTCAAGGAGGCGCTCACCGAGAACGGCACGCACAAGGGCCACCGGATGCCCGCCCGCCTCACCCCCGCCCAATTCGACGAGATCACCGACGCAGGCCTCCGCATCGGCGCGCGCCTCGCCGCCGACGGGTACTTCGGCGTCGCGGGCATGGACGCCCTGCTGCTGCCGGACGGCACGGTCTTCCCGGTCATCGAGATCAACGCCCGCAACAACATGTCCACGTACCAGGTGCGCCTCCAGGAAGCCTTCGTCGGCGAGGGCCGTATCGCCCTGGCCCGGCACTACCCGCTCAAGCTGAGCGCGCCGCTGCCCTTCGACGAGCTGCGCCGCACCCTCGACGGGCTCCTGCTGGAGCGCCCCGACGGCGCCGGACTGCTCGTCAACAACTACGCCACCGTCAACGCCGCCGTACAGACCCTCGCCGAGCCCGGCACCACCGCCGACGGGCGGCTGTACGGCCTGGTCGTGGGCGACACCGCGGAGCAGGTCACCGCGATCGACACCGAGATCACCGCCCGGCTGGCCGCGGTGACGGAAGGAGCCGTCCATGCCGGCTGAGTTCGAGATCCAGGGCATCGGCATCACCGAGCTGGCCGAGCGCCACGGCACGCCGATGTACGTGTACGACGGAGACGCGCTCGCCGCGAACTACCGCAGCCTGCGCGAGCGCCTGCACCCGCGTGCGGAGATCTTCTTCTCCCTCAAGGCGAACCCGAATGTCTCCATCTGCGCGCTGCTCGGCGCACAGGGCGCCCGCGCCGAGATCTCCTCCATGACGGAGCTGGTCACCGCCCGCCGGGCGGGCATCGCGCCGCACGACATCATCTTCCTGGGCCCCGGCAAGAGCCGCGCCGAGATCGCCGCCTGCCTGGACGAGGGCATCTACGCCATCGTCTGCGAGTCGCTCGGCGAACTGGAGATCATCGACGAGCTGGCCCGCGAGCGCGGCGTCACCGCCCCGGTCGCGCTGCGCGTCAACCCCAGCTTCGCGGTCAAGGGCTCCGGCCTGACCATGGGCGGCAAGCCGCGCCAGTTCGGCATCGACGAGACCGTCCTGTTCGACCAGTCCGACCTGGCCGGCCGGCACGCCAACGTCCGCCTGATGGGCGTACAGGTCTACATGGGCACCCGCATCCTCGGCGAGGAGGTGGTGGCCGAGAACACCGGCCGCATCTTCGACCTCGCCGAACGGCTGTCGGAGAAGCTCGGATTCGCCCTCGACCTGGTCGACTTCGGCGGCGGCTTCGGCGTCGCGTACTTCGACGGGGAGCGCGACCTCGACCAGGAACGGCTGACCGCGCTGCTCAACCCGGTCGTCGAGGAGTTCGCCGCCCGCCACCCCGGCACCCGGCTGATCAACGAGCTGGGCCGCTACCTGACCGCCCCGTACGGCACCTACGTCTCACGGGTGCGGTACGTGAAGACCTCGATGCACGAGAACTTCGCGGTGGTCGACGGCGGCACCAACCACCACATGGCGGCCGTCGGCATCGGCTCCTTCGTCAAGCGCAACTTCCCCATCCGGCTGCTCGACCGCGCCGACGAGGGCGAGACGGAGAGCTGGAACATCACCGGCCCGCTCTGCACGCCCAACGACACCCTCGGCAAGAAGGTCCAGCTGCCGCCGCTGCGGCCCGGCGACCTCATCGGCGTCCTGCGCTCCGGCGCGTACGGGCCGACCGCCTCGCCGGTGCACTTCCTCAGCCACGGCTACCCGGCCGAGGTGCTGGTGACCGGCGGCCGCGACCACCTGGTGGGCGAGCGCGAGCGGCCCGAGGACCTGCTGCGGCGCCAGCGCCTGTACACGGACGAGGCGCCCGCCGCCGACGCCGCCAACTGAACCGACCGACCCCCGCAAGGAGACACCGACATGCCGCAGACCGCTGAGAGCACCGCGCAGGACCAGACGATCACCGCCGTCCGCGAGGCGCTCGGCGACGTGCTGGAGCGCGAGCTGCCCGACCTCGGCCCGGACGCCAAGCTCTTCGACGATTACGGCCTGGACTCCACCGGCGTCCTCGACCTGCTGATGCGCCTCGAAGAGGTCTTCGACGTCGAGTTCGACACCGAGGAGCTGGAGATGAGCCACTTCGCCACCGTCCGCACGCTGGCCGACTACGTGGCCGCCGCACAGTGACGCTCCGCCTCACGGGGGCGGCGCACCGGGCCTTCGACGGTCGGCCGCCCGCCCCCGCCGACCCCTACCTGGTCCGGATCTACTCCGACATGGCGGAGCTGTACGGCACCGTCTTCGACCAGGAGCGCTTCGAGCGCGCCAACCGCAACACGTTCACCGACATGGCGCGGGGCCTGCTCGACGCGCTGCCGCCGCAGCCGGACCCCGTCGACCTGGTCGTCGTCGCCTCGGCCGTACCGGACTTCGAGCCGCGGGTCTCGGGCATCTCGTACCTGACCGACGCGCTGCCCGGCACGCCGCCGGGCTTCGCCCTGTGCGACCAGGGCGACGCGGCCCCGTACACGGCGCTGCGGCTGGCCGGTCAGTACGCCGCCGACGGCCGGGCCGCCCGGGCGCTGGTCGCGGTCATCGACCAGACGACGGCTCCCGCCAACCCCGGGCCGCCCCGCCAGGGCGAGGACGCCCGGGACGGCGCGGCGGCGCTGCTGCTGTCCGCCGACGGGCCCGGGGCACCGATCGGGGTGCGGCAGTACGGGGGCCTGACGCGGGCGGACGCCCACGCCCTGCTGGGCGAGGCGCTGCCCGGCGGACTGTCGGTGCTTTTCCTGGGCGGCGGACTCGTCCCGGACCTGATCACCGTGCCGTCCGGTGTGACGGTGGAATCCGCGTCCGCCGAGTTCCCGTGCAGCGGCGTCTGGAGCCTGCTGGCCGAGCGGCTGCCGTTCCTCTCCGAGCAGCGGCGCCCGGTCGTCCTGGCTGACTACGTACCGCAGGGCACCGACGAGACGAAGGCGGGAGAACTCTCTTTCTGCGTCGTCGACTTCGGGGCCGCGACGGCGTGAGCGGTACGGATACGGACGGTCCGCCGGACGGCACAGTGCACGTCTGGCGGATACCGCTGTCCGCTCCGCCCCACCTCGTCAGCGGCCTGTCCGCCCTGCTCGGCCCGGACGAGCGGCAGCGCTGCGCACGGGCCCTGCCTGACGACCGCGCGCGCTTCTGCATCGCGCACGGCGCCACCCGCGCGATCCTCGGCGCCTACCTGCGGCGCCCCCCACAGCACCTGCGCTACGCCTATGGCCGGTGGGGCAAGCCCGCCCTCGCCGACCACGCCGGGCTGTGCTTCAACCTCTCCCACTCCGGCGGCCTCGCCCTGCTGGCAGTCGCCGCGCACCGCGCGGTCGGCATCGACGTGGAGCGGGTGTACCCGGCCGACCGGGCCCGCAAGGCAGAGCGCTGGTTCCCGCCCGAGGAGGCGGCGTACGTGCGCGCGGCGCGTGACCACGACGAGTCGGCGGCGCGCTTCGCGCTGCTGTGGACCTGTAAGGAAGCGTGGGCCAAGGCGGCCGGCGGGCGCATGGTGCACGGGCTGCGGCTGCCGGTGGGGCCGGGACTCCGTGATGGCGCCGTAGTGCACGACGCCGAAGGGCGCGTGCCAGGACGGTGGTCGCTGACCGGCATACCGGCGGGCGAGGGATACACGGCGGCGCTGGCCGTGGCGGCCGGGCCGACGGAGCAGCCCGTACGGGTGGAGGTCAGGCAGTGGCGAACGCACCGGGCGGCAGCCGCGGCGGGGCCTTAGGCGCTCCGGAGGCTCTGCCGAGGGCAGCGCCGGAAGCCGGACCGGGGGCCGCAGCGGGGTCCGCCGCCCTGGAGGGCGCGCCGGTCCGGGACGAGTCGTTGTTGAGGTACGTCAGGACGGCCTGCACCCGACGATTGTCGTCCTTGGACGGCAGCAGCTGGAGCTTGCTGAAGATGTTGTTGATGTGCTTCCCGATCGCCTTGTCCGTGACGAACAGCGACTCGGCGATGCCGGCGTTGGACTTGCCCTCCGCCATCAGGCCCAGTACCTCCAGCTCGCGCTGGGTCAGATTGCCCAGGGGTTCACGGCGCGACCCGTTGTGCAGCAGCCGCTCGATGACCTTGGGGTCCATGGCCGTGCCGCCGTCGGCGACGCGGCGGACCGCCTCGATGAACTGGCCGCTGTTCAGGACCCGGTCCTTGAGCAGGTAGCCGACCGATCCCGTGCCGTCGGCGAGCAGTTCGCGGGCGTACAGCTGCTCCACGTACTGCGACAGGACCAGGACGGGCAGGCCGGGAATCTGCCGGCGCGCCTCCAGGGCCACCTGAATGCCCTCGTCGGTGAAGGTGGGCGGCAGCCGTACGTCCACGATGGCCACGTCCGGGCGCTCGTCGAGCAGCGCGCGCAGCAGCTCCGGCGCGTTGTCGACGGACGCGACGATCGTGCAGCCATGGGCCGCCAGCAGACGTTCCATGCCCTCCCTCAGGAGGAACAGGTCTTCTCCGAGGACGACACGCATCAAGGGCCTCCCCGCGGCTGCCGGTCGTGGGCGCCGCCCACCGCACACAGCGCCTCTGTGCACCGGACTGTACCGCCGCCCCCTGACGTCCCAGTGACGGATCGATGACGAATCCGGCCACCGCGCGGCCGGCCGCAGCGGTAATCGACTGGTCATCGAACTGTCAGTGGCGTCCGGAAGTGTGACTACCCGGCACCGAAGCCCCCTGACGCGCCCGCGCCCCGCGCTGCCCCGTCAGTCCTCGACCCATGGTGGAGTTCCCATGCCCTCCTCTGGCACTGAGATACCGTCGTTCTCCGTCGTTTCGGGCGAGCAGGTCTCCCGAGTTCTGCACGGGCAGGAAAAGCAGATCCTCGACCTGGTCGACTACGCCTACCGCGTGCACGGCGTCGGCGACACCGTCAATCCCCCTTCGTATTTCCTCAAGTTCGAGGACCGCCCCTCGGCGCGCATCATCGCGCTCCCCGCCTCGGTGGGCGGCGAGGTCGGCGTCGACGGCATCAAATGGATATCCAGCTTCCCCGAGAACATCGACTCGGGCCTGCCGCGCGCCTCGGCCGTGCTCATTCTCAACGACCGGGACACCGGTTATCCGTTCGCCTGCATGGAAAGCTCCATCATCAGCGCGGTGCGCACGGCCGCCTCCGCGGCGCTGGCCGCCGACTGGCTCACCCGCGAGCGCGGCCGCCCGAAGCGCGTCGGATTCATCGGCACCGGCCTGATCGCCCGCTACATCCACACCTACCTGGCCGGTACCGGCTGGGAATTCGACGAGATCGGCATCCACGACCTCAGCAACGAGTACGCAGCGGGCTTCGAGGGCCACCTGAACGACGCCGGCAGCACCGCCCGCACGGTCATCCACGACTCGGCCGAGAGCCTGATCCGCAACAGCGACCTGGTCGTCTTCGCGACCGTCGCCGGCGCCCCGCACGTCACCAGCCCGGCCTGGTTCGCGCACAACCCGGTGGTGCTGCACGTCTCGCTGCGCGACCTCGGCCCCGAGGTCATCAAGGCCTCGTCGAACTTCGTGGACGACGTCGAGCACGTCATGAAGGCCAACACCTCCGTGCACCTCGTCGAGCAGGAGGTCGGCAACCGCTACTTCATCAACGGCACCCTGCACAACGTGATGACGGGCATGGTGAAGATTCCGCGGGACCGCCCCGTCATCTTCTCGCCCTTCGGCCTCGGCGTACTGGACCTGACCGTCGCCAAGCACGTCTACGACGAACTCGCGGCGAGCGGCGGCCTGCACGCCGTCGACGGGTTCTTCCACGAACTGTCCCGGCACGGAAAGAAATAACCGCTGCCCCGCGCCAGGACCACACGCCTGCGGTTGGGAGGACCGGACGTGCCCGTTATATCGGCCCCGCACGAATTCAATGTGCCGGATCTCTTCGTCGACCTGAACAGCGTCCTCGGAGAGAATCTCTACCTCAAGTGCGAAGGATTCAACTTCGCCGGATCGATCAAACTCAAGGCCGCCGTGGAAATGATCGCCCGCGGTGAGCGGGACGGCACCCTGCGGCCCGGCATGACCCTCGTCGAATCGTCGTCGGGCAATCTCGGCGTCGCGCTGAGCCTGGTGGCCAGGAGCAAGGGCTACGGCTTCGTGTGCGTCACCGACAGCCGCTGCACCCTCGCCAACCGCCAGCGCATGGAGAACCTCGGTGCCCAGGTACGGATCATCACCGAGCCCGACCCGGAGACCGGTCTGCTCGGCGCGCGCATCCGCTGCGTACGGGAACTGTGCGCGAGCGGCGACGGTTACGCCTGGCTCAATCAGTACGCCAACCTTGGCAACTGGATGAGCCACTACCGCACCACCGGTCCCGAGATCGCCGCGCAGTTCCCCGACCTCGACGTGCTCTTCATCGGTGCCGGCACCACCGGCACCCTGATGGGCTGCGCCCGCTACTTCCGCGAGAACCAGCCCTCGGTCACCGTCGTCGCTGTCGACAGCGTCGGCTCGGTCACCTTCGGCACCCCGGCGGCCCCGCGCATGATCCCCGGCCTGGGCGCCGGTGTCCGGCCGCAGATGCTGGACGAGTCGTACGTGGACGCCGTGGTGCACGTCCCCGAGCCCGACACCCTGCGCATGTGCCACCGCCTGGTCCGGCACGGCTACGTCCTCGGCGGCTCCACCGGCACCGTCCTCAGCGGCGCCCAGCGCTGGATCGCGGAGAACCGGCCGGAGCGCGACATCGTCGGCGTGGCGATCTCCCCCGACCTCGGCGACCACTACCTGGACACCGTCTACCAGGAGAAGTGGCTCAAGGACATCTACGGCCTGGACGCGGACGAACTGGCCGCGCCGGACGGGCTGCCCGAGGCCACCCCGGCCACCGCGTAGCCCTCAGCCCGCAACGCCCCACCCGCACCGGGCCGCCCGCCCACCGCACCGAACCCACCCGCAGGTCCTCCAGGAGGTTGCTGTCATGACCGCACGTATCGAGCCGGGTCTGCCGCTGACCGCGGCCCAGACCGAGATCTGGTTCGACGAGCAGTTCGCCGACGGCCACCTGGCCTACAACATGGCCGACCACTTCGACATCCGCGGCCCCCTGGACGCCGCCCGCCTCGAAACGGCACTGCGCCTGGCCCTCGCCGAGGCCGAGTGCTTCCGCGTCCGCCTCACCGAGCAGGACGGCGAGCCACGCCAGACCGTCGAACCCCTGGAGACCCTGCCGTACACCGCCGTCGACCTGAGCGGCGAGCCGGACCCCGAGGCCGCCGCCCGCGCCTGGATGGCCCGGGACCTGGACCGGCCGATCGACGTGACGTCCTTCCCGCTGCTGCGGGCAGCCCTGCTCACCCTCGGCCCGGACCGCGCCTTCCTCTACATGTGCGCACACCACATCGTCAGCGACAGCTTCGTCCGCCCGCTGTTCTACCGGCGGCTGGCCGGCCTCTACACCGCCCTGCACGAAGGGCGCCCCACGGACGAGGGGCAGCTGCCGCCCCTGAAGACGCTGGTGGACGACGAGATCGCGTACGCGTCGTCGCGGCGCGCCGAACGGGACCGCGCCTACTGGTCCCGCGCGTACGCCGACGCCCCCGCCCCGGTCAGCTTCTCCGGCCGCGAGCCGGCCGCCGCCCGCGGCTTCCTGCGCCGCAGCACCACCCTGCCGCGGCCGGTCGTCCAGCGCCTGCGCGCCGCCGCGAGCCGCGCGCGGGTGACCTGGCCGACGCTGGTCATCGCCGCCGCTGCCGCGTACACCCAGCGGCTGACCGGTGCCGACGAGATCCTGCTGACCCTGCCGGTCAACGCGCGCACCAGCGCGGCGGGCCGCTCGGTGCCCGGCATGGTCGCCAACTACCTGCCGCTGCGCGTCGCCATCGCCCCCGGCACCACCCCCGGCCAGCTGCTGCGCACGGTCGCCGACGCCTTGCTGCGGACGCTCAACCACCAGCGCTACCGGGGCGACCGGGTGCGCCGCGACATGGGCCTGCGGGTCGACGACCGGCGCCCCTTCGGCCCGTTCGTCAACGTCCTGCCGCCCGAGCCGGAACTCGCCTTCGGCCCCTGCGCGGTCACCCTGACGAACCTGTCCACCGGCATCGTCAACGACTTCATGTTCGCGGTCTCCGACTCCTCGGGCGACGACGTCGAGATCCACCTCAACGCCAACCCGGAGCTGTACACCGCTGCTGAACTCGACGCCCACCGCGACCGGTTCGCCGCCTTCCTGGACGCCCTGTCGCACGCGGCGGCCGACCGGCCGCTGGCGGGCGTCGGGGTGCTCACCGAGGTGGAGTCGCGGCGGCTGCTGGTGGAGTGGAACGACACCGAGCGGGTTGGCGGTTTCGCGGGGGTCGTGGAGCGGGTGCGTGAGCATGCCGCGTCCCGTCCGGATGCGGTGGCGGTGGCTGATGGTGAGGTTTCGGTCTCGTACGGCGGGTTGGCGTTGTGGGCTGACGGGGTGGCGGGGCGGCTGGCGGAGGCCGGTGCGGGTGTCGGGTCGTTGGTGGCGGTCCTCGGCGAGCCTGGGGCCGGGTATGTCGGTGGTGTGCTGGGCGTGTTGGGTGCGGGGGCGGCGTGGCTGCCGCTGGACGTGGACGCGCCGATCGCCCGCCAGACCGGACTGCTCGCGGACAGCGGCGCACGCCTCTTGCTGGCCGGGCCCGGCCAGGCCGCGCGGGCCGAGGAGATCGTGGCGGCGGCCGGTTCCGGCGTACGGGTCCTCGTCCTGGACGAGCCGTTCCCGGCGGCGGGGGCGCGGGCCGAGGGCCTGGGGCCGGTGCGTGGTGGCGAGGACGACCTGGCGTACGTGATCTACACGTCGGGGTCGACCGGCCGCCCGAAGGGCGCGATGGTGCACCGCCGGGGCATGGTCAACCACCTTCTGGCCAAGGTGGAGGACCTGGCCGTGGCCGAGGGCGATGTGCTGGTGCACAACGCTCCGGTGACCTTCGACATCTCGGTGTGGCAGATGCTGGCCGCCCTGGTGGCCGGCGGGACGACGCGCGTCGTGGACCGCACGGTGGCGGCCGACCCGGACGCGCTGTTCGCGGTGACCGCCGACGAGAGCGTGACGGTCCTGGAGGTCGTGCCGTCGCTGCTGCGGGCGGCGCTGGACGCGTGGGAGACGGCGGGCGGCTTCCCGTCGCTGCCGAAGCTTCGGTACCTGGTCGTGACGGGTGAGGCACTGCCGGTGGACGTGTGCCACCGCTGGTTCGCCCGGTACCCGGGGATTCCGCTGGTCAACGCGTACGGGCCGACCGAGTGCTCCGACGATGTGACGCACGCGGTGATCGAGCCCGGCAGCGAACCGGGCACGCGTACGCCGATCGGCCGCGTGGTGCGCAACACCCGCCTGTACGTCCTGGACGACGCGCTGCGCCCGGTGCCGGTGGGCGTCGCGGGTGAACTGTACGTAGCGGGTACGGGCGTCGGGCGCGGCTACCTCGGCGACCCGGGACGTACCTCCTCGACATTCGTCGCGGACCCCTTCGGGGCCGTGGGCGAGCGGATGTACCGGACCGGTGACCGGGTCGTGTACCGCCCGGACGGTCAGCTGGAGTTCCTGGAGCGGCTGGATCATCAGGTGAAGATCCGTGGTCGGCGGATCGAGCTGGGGGAGATCGAGGCGGCGCTGCGGGCCGTGGACGGTGTGACGGACGCGGCGGCGCAGGTGCATACCGATGCCGCCTCGGGACGTAAGCGTCTGGTCGGCTACCTGGTCGGACCGGCGGGTGCGGGCGAGGTGCGTGCCGAGCTGCTGCGGGTGCTGCCCGAGTACATGGTGCCGGGTGAGTTCGTCGCCCTGGAGGCCCTGCCGCTGACCCCGAACGGCAAGGTCGACCGCAAGGCCCTCACCGCCCCCGAGGCCACCGCGTTGACGAGCACGGGCCGCGCCCCGCGCACCCCGGAGGAAACGATCCTCTGCACCGCCTTCGCCGAGGTGCTGAGCCTGCCCTCGGTCGCGGCCGACGCCGACTTCTTCGCGCTCGGCGGCGACAGCATCAGCTCCATCCAGGTGGTGAGCCGCGCCCGCAAGGCGGGCCTGGTGTTCGCGCCGCGCGATGTGTTCCTGCGCAAGACACCGGCCGCGCTCGCAGCCGCCGCGCAGGCGGCCCAGGACGCGGCCGCGGTGGTCGGCACCGACGACGGTGTCGGCGAGCTGGAGATCATGCCGATCGCCCACCAGCTGCGGGAGGACGGCGGACCGGTCGCCGGGCCGGTGGGCTCGTTCGCGCAGTACGTCGTCGTACGGGTCCCCGACCACGTGGACACCGAGCGGCTGACCGGCGCGCTGCAGGCGGTGACCGACCGGCACGACGCGCTGCGGATGCAGCTGGACGTGCCCGTGGAAGGCCTGTGGACGCTGAAGGTACGGCCGCAGGGCACGGCGGACCTGGCGGGCGCGGTGACCGAGGTCGCCGTACCGGCAGACGCGGACGGCGGTGAGGCGGTCGTCGAACAGGCCGCCGTCGCCCAGCG
The DNA here is from genome assembly GCF_055577005.1 of Streptomyces sp. NPDC033221. NCBI lineage: Bacteria > Bacillati > Actinomycetota > Actinomycetes > Kitasatosporales > Streptomycetaceae > Streptomyces > Streptomyces sp. NPDC033221. The sequence goes on from NZ_JBVIQN010000008.1 coordinate 282,214, forward strand.
GCGCCTCGACCCGACCGCCGGCAACCTGGTCCAGGCCGTCCTGCTGAACGCCGGCCCCGGACACCCCCGGCGCCTGCTGCTCATGGTCCACCACCTGGCCGTGGACGGCGTGTCCTGGCGGGTGCTGCTGCCCGACCTGTCCGCCGCCTGGTCGGCCGTCGAGGCGGGCCGCACACCGGCGCTGGCGCCGGTCGGCACCTCGTACCGGAGCTGGTCGCGGCTGCTCGCCGAGGACGCGCGTACCGCCGCCCGCACCGCGGAGCTGCCGCTGTGGACCGAGCACGCGCGCGGCCCCGAGCCGCTGCCCGGCCTCCGCGGCCTGGACGCCGCACGGGACACCTACGCGACCGCCCGCCGCCTGCGGCTGGTGCTGCACGCCGAGCAGACCGCGGCCCTGCTGACCGATGTGGCGGCGGCGTTCCACGCCGAGATCAACGACGTACTGCTGACCGGCCTCGCGCTGGCGGTGGCCGACTGGCGCCGGCGCAAGAGCGCCGCCGAGCCCGGCACCACCGACACACAGATCGAACTCGAAGGCCACGGCCGTGAGCAGGTCGTGGACAACACCGACCTCTCCCGCACGGTCGGCTGGTTCACCAGCGCCTTCCCCGTCCGCCTCGCCCCCGGCGACCTGGACTGGGACGAGGTGTGGGCAGGCGGCGACGCCGTCGGCACCGCCTTCAAGCGGATCAAGGAACAGCTGCGGGGCATCCCGGACCACGGCCTCGGCCACGGCCTGCTGCGCTACCTCAACCCGCAGACCAGCGGCCTCCTGGCCCGCCACCCGCGCCCCCAGATCGGCTTCAACTACATGGGCCGCTTCAACGCCGCGGGCACGGCCGACTGGTCACTGTCCGGCGAGGGCGCCGCGGTCGGCACGGCCGCCGCCCCCGACATGCCGTTGCAGCACATCCTGGAGGTCACCCCGGTCACCGAGGACCGCCCCGGCGGCCCGCACCTGGTCGCGGACTGGCTCTGGGCCGGGGAGATCCTGCCGGACGAGGACGCGCGCGACATCGCCCGCACCTGGTTCCGCGCGCTGGAGCTGCTGGTGACCCACGCGGCCCGGCCGGGCGCGGGCGGCCGGGTGCCGTCCGACCTGCCCCTCGTGTCGGTCTCGCAGACCGAACTGGACACCTACGAGGCCGAGCTGGCCGCCTCCGGCCTCGCGGACGTGCTGCCGCTCGCGCCGCTGCAGAAGGGCCTGCTGTTCCTGTCCGAGTACGAGCGGGACGGCGTGGACGCGTACGTCCTCCAGCTCGGCCTGGAACTGGGCGGCGACGTGGACGCCGCCCGGCTCCGCGCCGCCTGCGCGCAGCTCCTGCACCGGCACCCCAACCTGCGGGCCACCTTCCGGCACCGCGAGTCCGGCGCACCCGTCCAGCTCGTACCGAACGCGGTCGAGGTGCCGTGGCGGGAGACGGACCTGAGCGCCGAAGCCGATGGCGGCGCCGCCGCCCGCCTCGCCGACGAGGAGCGCGCCCGCCGCTTCGACCTGTCCGACCCGGCCCAGGCGCCCCTGATGCGCTTCGTCCTCGCCCGCACCGGCCCGGACCGGCACCGCTTCCTGTGGACCATCCACCACAGCCTGGTGGACGGCTGGTCGATGCCCCTGCTGGTCCAGGAGCTGTTCACGCTGTACGCGGCCGGTGCCGACGGCGCCGCCGCACTGCCCGAGCCCGCGCCCTACCGCGATTACCTGGCGTGGCTGGCCGAGCAGGACACCGAAGCGGCGCTCGCGGCCTGGAAGGAGGCGCTGCACGGCGTCGAGGAACCGACGCTGGCCGCCCCCGAGAACGCCGGGCAGACGGCCGTCCTCGCGGACACGGTCGGCATGGCCGTGCCCGAGGCCCTGGCCACCGGCCTCGCCGCCTGGGCCCGCGACCGCGGACTGACCCTGAACACCGTCTTCCAGGGCTGCTGGGCCCTGCTGCTGGGCAGCCTCACCGGCCGCGACGACATCGTGTTCGGCGCGGTCACCTCCGGCCGCCCGGCCGAGGTCCCCGGCGTCGAGAGCATGATCGGCCTGTTCCTCAACACGGTGCCGGTGCGGGTCCGTCCGCGTCCCGAGCAGACTGTGGCCGGCCTGCTCGCCGGCATCCAGGAACGGCAGTCGGCGCTGATGCCGTACGAGCACGTCGGGCTCGCCGAGATCCAGCACCGGGCCGGTGTCGGCGACCTCTTCGACACTGTGCTGCTTTTCGAGAACTTCCCGCTGGACGAGGAGAGCGTGCGCGCCGCCGCGACCGGCCTGCGGCTCCTGGACGCCGAGGCCCGCGACGGGCGGCACTACCCGCTGAGCCTGGCGGTCCTGCCGGGCGCCGGCGGGCGGCTGGACCTGCGCTTCGACTACGCGCCCGGCGCCTTCACCCGGGACGCCGTCGAACGGCTCGGCGCCCGGCTGCTGCACCTGCTCGCCACCGTCCCGGCCACCGCCGACCGGCCGCTGGCCGCACTCGGCCTGGTGGACGAGGTGGAGTCGCGGCGGCTGCTGGTGGAGTGGAACGACACCGAGCGGGCCGGTGGCTTCGCGGGGGTCGTGGAGCGGGTGCGTGAACACGCTGCTGCCCGTCCGGATGCGGTGGCGGTGGCTGATGGTGAGGTTTCGGTCTCGTACGGGTCGCTGGCGTTGTGGGCTGACGGGGTGGCGGGGCGGCTGGCGGAGGCCGGTGCGGGTGTCGGGTCGCTGGTGGCGGTCCTCGGCGAGCCTGGGGCCGGGTATGTCGGCGGTGTGCTGGGCGTGTTGGGTGCGGGGGCGGCGTGGCTGCCGCTGGACGTGGACGCGCCGATCGCCCGCCAGACCGGGCTGTTGGAGGACAGCGCTGCGCGGTACCTGCTGGCCGGGCCGGGTGAGCTGGCCCGTGCGCAGGAGATTGCCGATGCGTACGGCGGTGAGCTGCGCGTGCTGTGCCTGGACGAACCGTTCCCGGCCGCCGGTGCGCGGGCCGAGGGCCTGGGCCCGGTGCACGGAGCCGAGGACGACCTGGCGTACGTGATCTACACATCCGGCTCCACGGGCCGCCCGAAGGGCGCGATGGTGCACCGCCGGGGCATGGTCAACCACCTTCTGGCCAAGGTGGAGGACCTGGCCATGACCGAGGGCGATGTGCTGGTGCACAACGCTCCGGTGACCTTCGACATCTCGGTGTGGCAGATGCTGGCCGCCCTGGTGGCCGGCGGCACCACCCGCGTCGTGGACCGGGTGACCGCCGCCGACCCGGACGCACTGTTCGACGTGGCCGTGACCGAAGGCGTCTCCGTCCTCGAAGTCGTGCCGTCGCTGCTGCGGGCGGCGCTGGACGCGTGGGAGACGGCGGGCGGCTTCCCGTCGCTGCCGAAGCTGCGCCACCTCGTGGTGACGGGTGAGGCGCTGCCGGTGGACGTGTGCCACCGCTGGTTCGCCCGGTACCCGGGGATTCCGCTGGTCAACGCGTACGGGCCGACCGAGTGCTCCGACGACGTGACGCACGCCGTCCTGACCGCGGACACGGACCTGACGGGCTCCCGAGTGCCGATCGGGCGCGTGGTGCGCAACACCCGCCTGTACGTGCTGGACGACGCGCTGCGGCCGGTACCGGTCGGCGTGCCCGGTGAGCTGTACGTGGCGGGGACCGGCGTCGGCCGTGGCTATTTGGGCGACCCGGGGCGTACGGCCACGACGTTCATGGCCGATCCGTACGGCCCGGCCGGCGAGCGGATGTACCGGACCGGTGACCGGGTGGTCTACCGCCCGGACGGTCAGCTGGAGTTCCTGGAGCGGCTGGATCATCAGGTGAAGATCCGTGGTCGGCGGATCGAGCTGGGGGAGATCGAGGCGGCGCTGCGGGCCGTGGACGGTGTGACGGACGCGGCGGCGCAGGTGCATACCGATGCCGCCTCGGGACGTAAGCGTCTGGTCGGCTACCTGGTCGGACCGGCGGGTGCGGGCGAGGTGCGTGCCGAGCTGCTGCGGGTGCTGCCCGAGTACATGGTGCCGGGTGAGTTCGTCGCCCTGGAGGCCCTGCCGCTGACCCCGAACGGCAAGGTCGACCGCAAGGCCCTCACCGCCCCCGAGGCCACCGCGTTGACGAGCACGGGCCGCGCCCCGCGCACCCCGGAGGAAACGATCCTCTGCACCGCCTTCGCCGAGGTGCTGGACCTGCCCTCGGTCGCGGCCGACGCCGACTTCTTCGCGCTCGGCGGCGACAGCATCAGCTCCATCCAGCTCGTCGGCCGGGCGCGCAAGGCCGGGCTGGTGGTCACGCCGCGGGACGTGTTCCTGCACAAGACACCGGCCGCGCTCGCAGCCGCCGCGCAGCCGGTCCAGGACGCGCCGGACGCGTACCAGCCGGTGGCCGCCGACCAGCCGCTGGTCGCGCTGTCGGAGGACGAACTCGACGAGTTCGACATGGAATTCGGGGACTTCCAGTGAGCGCGGGACAGTCAGCCAACTCGCCGAAGAACGAAGGGAAGGGCGCCGTGAAGCGTTCGGGTATCAGCGACGTACTGCCTCTGGCGCCGCTGCAGAAGGGACTGCTGTTCCTGTCCGAGTACGACCCGCAGAGCGCGGACGCGTATTCGCTCCAGCTCAGCGTCGAACTCGACGGGCCGCTCGACACCGGCGCCCTGCGCGCCGCGTGCGGCGCCCTGCTGAACCGGCACCCCAACCTGCGGGCCTGCTTCCGCCGCCGGGCCACCGGCGACCCCGTACAGCTCGTCCCGCACGAGGTCGAGCTGCCGTGGCGCGAGCTGGACCTGCCGGACGCGGACGCCGAAGGACTGCGTGCCGCGGCCGACGAGGAGCGGGGCCGCCGCTTCGACCTGGCGCGGCCGCCGCTGATGCGCTTCGTGCTGGTCCGGCAGGCGGCGCGGCGGCACACGTTCATCTGGACGCTGCACCACAGCCTGGCCGACGGCTGGTCGCTGCCGATGCTCATCCAGGACCTGTTCACCCTGTACGCGAACGGGGGCAAGGCGGACGGCGCCGCGCTGTCCGAGGCCGCCCCGTACCGCGATTACCTGGCCTGGCTGGCAGCGCAGGACGAGGGCGCCGCGCACGCCGCCTGGCGGGACGCGCTCGCCGGGCTCGCCGAACCCACCCGCCTGGCGCCCGTGGAGGGCCGTGCCCCGGCGCTGCCGCACTCGCTGACCGTGGACGTGCCCGAGCGGCTGGCGGCGGACCTCGCGGCCCGGGCGCGCGGCCTCGGCGTCACGCTCAACACCGTCTTCCAGAGCGCCTGGGCGCTCGTCCTGGGCGCCCTCACGGGCCGCGAGGACGTGGTCTTCGGCACGGTCACGGCCGGCCGCCCGGCCGAGCTGCCCGGCGTCGAGACGATGGTCGGCCTGTTCGCCAACACCATCCCCGTACGGGTGACGGGCCACCCCGGCCAGTCGGTGGCCGCGCTGCTCGCGGACGTACAGGAGCGGCAGTCCGGGCTGATGCCGTACGAGCACGTCGGGCTCGCCGACATCCAGCGGCAGGCCGGCATCGGTGAACTCTTCGACACGGTGATGCTGTTCCAGAGCTACCCGATGGACGAGGACGAGCTGGCGGCGTCGCTGCCGGGCCTGCGGGTCGCGGACGCGGCCATCCGCTCCGTCACCCACTACCCGCTCGCCCTCGCCGTGCTGCCCGGCCCCGGCACCCGCCTGGCGCTGCGCTTCGACTACGCGCCCGACCTGTACGGGCCCGCCGACGCCGAACTGTTCGGCCGGCGCCTGCTGCGCGTCCTGGCGGCGATCGCCGCCGACCCCGGGCAGCCGCTGGCCCGCATCGGCGTACTGGAGCCCGCGGAGGCGCGGCTGCTCCAGGCGGCCGGGGAGGCCGCGGCCACCGCCGTACCGGCCCGCCCGGTCACCGAGGCCGTCGAGGAGCGTGTACGGGAGCTGCCCGACGACACCGCCGTGGTGTGCGGGGACGACGCCCTCACCTACCGGGAGCTGAACGCGCGGGCCAACCGCCTCGCGCACGCCCTCGTCGCCCACGGCGCCGGTCCCGGCCGTACGGTCGCCATCGCGCTGCCCCGCTCCACCGGCCTGGTCGTCGCGGCCCTCGCCGTGCTGAAGTCCGGCGCGGCCTACCTGCCGGTCGACCCGGACCACCCGGCCGAGCGCAACACCGTCGTGCTGGAGGACACCCGGCCCGTCCTGGCGCTCACCACCACGGCCACCGACATCGCCCTCCCCGAGGCGGGACAGGCCCGCTGGGTCATGGACCGCGCGGACACCGCGGCGCTGGTGGCGGGCTTCCCGGACACCGACCTCACCGATGACGGGCGGGCCCGCCCGATCAGCGCGGACGACGCCGCGTACGTCCTGTTCACCTCCGGCTCCACCGGCCGCCCCAAGGGCGTCGTGGTCACCCGCGGCGGCTTCGCCAACGTCGTCGAGGACATCCGGCACCGCTACGCGCTGGAGCGCGGCGAAACCCTGCTGAGCGTCACCACGTTCGGCTTCGACATCGCCAACACCGAACTGTTCGGACCGCTGGTCAGCGGCGCCCGGCTGGTCCTCGCCGACCGGGAGACCGTACGCGACCCGGCCGCGCTGGGCCGCGCGGTCACCGCGACCGGCGCCACCGTCCTCCAGGCCACGCCCAGCCTGTGGCAGGCCCTGGTCACCGTGGCACCGGACGTCCTGGGCGGCGTGCGCGGCTTCGTCGGCGGCGAGGCGCTGAGCGAACCGCTGGGCGAGACGCTGCGCAAGGCCACCGCGAGCATCACCAACCTGTACGGGCCCACCGAGACCACCATCTGGTCCACCGGTGCCCCGCCCCTGGACGGGATCCGGCCCGGCGCCCCCGCCATCGGCCTCCCGTTCGCCAACACCCGGCTGCACATCCTGGACGACTGGCTGCGGCCGGTCGCGCCCGGCGTCGTCGGCGAGCTGTACATCGCGGGCGACGGCCTCGCCCGCGGCTACCTCGACCGGCCCGGCCTGACCGCCGAGCGGTTCGTGGCCGACCCGGCCGACCCGGCGGGCGGCCGGATGTACCGGACCGGCGACCTGGTGCGGCTGGGCACCGACGGACAGGTCGAGTACGTCGGCCGCGCCGACCACCAGGTCAAGATCCGCGGCTTCCGCATCGAGCTGGGCGAGATCGAGAACGCCCTGTCGGGTCACCCGGACATCGCCCAGGCCGTCGTCGCCGTACGCGAGGTACGTCCAGGCGAGTCCCTGCTGGCCGGTTATCTGACGCCGGCCGACGACGCCGCCGTACCGGAGCCCGGCGCGCTCCGCGCCTACCTGTCCGAGCGGGTGCCCGAGTACATGGTCCCCGCCGCCTTCATGACGCTGGACGCCCTGCCACTCACCCCGAACGGCAAGGTCGACCGCAAGGCCCTGCCCGACCCCGAACTCCGTTCCCAGGCCACCGGCCGGGCCGCGCGCAGCCCGCAGGAGGATCTGCTGTGCCAGGTGTTCGCCGAGGTGCTGGGCCTGCCGCGGTTCGGGCCCGGGGAGAACTTCTTCGAGCACGGCGGGCACTCGCTGCTGGCCGCGCGCGTGGTCAGCCGCATCCGTACGGTCCTGGGCACCGACGTCCCGGTCCGCGCGCTGTTCGAGGCCCCCACACCCGCGGGCCTCGCCGAGCGGCTGCCGCGCGCCGGTGTCGCCCGCCCCGCGCTGCGCCCGGCAGCTCGCCCCGAGGACGTACCGCTGTCCTACGCCCAGCTGCGGCTGTGGTTCCTCAACCGCCTGGAAGGCGCGCACGGCACGTACAACATCTCGCTCGCCCTGCGGCTGACCGGCGACCTCGACCAGGAAGCCCTGGACGGCGCGCTGCGCGACCTCGTGGGCCGACACGAGAGCCTGCGCACGGTCTTCCCGGACCGCGACGGCACGCCGCGCCAGCACGTACTCACCCTGGATGAGGCGGGGTTCGGGCTGCGCGAGCACACCACCGAGGAAGCGCGGCTGAGCACCCTGCTGGCCGGTGAAGCCGCCCGCGGCTTCGACCTGGCCCGCGAGATCCCGCTGCGCGCCGACCTGTTCCGGCTGTCCGCCACCGAGCACGTACTGCTGCTCGTCCTGCACCACATCGCGGGCGACGGCTGGTCCCTGACCCCGCTGGCCGACGACCTCGCCCGCGCCTACGCGGCACGCCGTGACGGCACGGCACCGGAGTGGACCGAACTCCCCGTCCAGTACGCGGACTACGCACTCTGGCAGCGCGAAGTGCTCGGCCACGAGGCCGACACCGGCAGCCTCGCCGCCCGCCAGCTCACCTACTGGAAGGACGCGCTGGCCGGGCTGCCCGAGGAGATCGAGCTGCCCGCGGACTTCGCCCGCCCGGCCGTCGCCGGGCACGAGGGCGCCGAGCACGCCGCCGTCATCGGACCCGACCTGCACCGCGCACTGGCCGGACTGGCCCGCGCACACGGCGTCAGCCTGTTCATGGTCGTCCAGGCCGCACTGGCCGCGCTGCTGACCCGGATGGGCGCGGGGGAGGACATCCCCCTCGGCAGCCCGATCGCCGGCCGTACGGACGAGTCGCTCGACGACCTGGTGGGCTTCTTCACCAACACCCTCGTCCTGCGTACGGACACCTCCGGCGACCCCGCCTTCACCGAACTGCTGCGCCGCGTACGCGAGACGGACCTCGCCGCCTACGAGAACCAGGACGTGCCGTTCGAGCGCCTGGTCGAGGTCTGCAACCCGGTCCGCTCGCTGGCCCGGCAGCCGCTGTTCCAGGTGATGCTGGCCTTCCAGAACACGGCCGGGGCCGAGGCCGTGCTCCCGGGCCTGACGGCGGCCGTGGAGCCCGTCGGCAGTGCCACGGCCAAGTTCGACCTGGCGTTCCAGCTGACCGAACGAGCCGCCGGGGCGGGGGAGAGCGGCGCTGGGGAGGAGTTCGGCGGGATCGACCTGCTCGTCGAATACAGCACCCAGCTGTTCCGGCCGGAGACGGTACGGGCACTCGCCGAGCGCTTCGACCGCGTCCTGACGGCCGTGACCACCGCCCCGAAGGCACCGCTGAGCAGCATCGACGTACTGGGCGACGAGGAGCGCCGGCGCGTCCTCACCGACTGGAACGGCGCGACCGCCGAGGTGCCTGCCCGGACCGTCGCGCAGCTCTTCGAGGAGCACGCCGCCCGGCAGCCGGACCACGAGGCCGTCGCCTTCCGCGACGAGATGCTGACCTACGGGGAGCTGAACGCCCACGCCAACCGGCTGGCCCGCGTGCTGACCGGGCGCGGCGCCGGACCCGGCACCCTCGTCGGGCTGCTGCTGCCCCGCTCGGTCGAGATGATCGTCTCGATCCTGGCCGTCCTGAAGTCCGGCGCGGCCTATCTGCCGCTCGACCCGGACTATCCGGCCGACCGGATCGCGTACATGGTCGGCGACGCCGGGCCGGTGTGTGTACTGGCGGCTCCCGGGGCGGCCGGGGCACTGCGGGACAGCGGCGCGCAGGTGATCGAACTCGACGGCGACCTGGCGGACCCCGCGGACCGCGCACTGCCGGACACCGACCTCACCGACGCCGACCGCACCCGCCCGCTGACCCGCCGCGACGCCGCGTACGTCATTTACACCTCCGGTTCGACCGGCCGCCCCAAGGGCGTCATCGTCGAGCACGCGGGCGTGGCCGCCCTCGCCGCCGACCACATCCGGCGCTTCGGACTCGGCGCGCGCTCCCGCGTGCTCCAGTTCGCCTCGCCGAGCTTCGACGCGGCCACCGCCGAACTGTCGATGGCCCTGCTGTCCGGCGGCACGCTCGTGCTGGCCACCCCGGAGAGCCGCGGACCCGGCCAACCCCTGGCCGACCTGATCACCCGGTACGGCGTCAACCTCGCCGTACTGCCCCCGGTCGTACTGGCCGCGTTCCCCGAGGACATCGCGCTGCCCGCCGGCCTGACCCTGATCACCGCGGGCGAGGCGCTGCCGCCAGAGGTCGCCGCCCGCTGGTCGGCCGGCCGGGCCCTGTACAACTGCTACGGGCCCACCGAGTCCACCGTCTGCGCCACCTCCAGCGACCCGCTGACCGGCGACGGCAAGCCGCCCATCGGCCGGCCGCTGGCCAACACCCGCACCTACGTCCTGGACGGCCGGCTGAACCCGGTGGCGCCCGGTGTGACCGGCGAGCTGTACCTGGCCGGTGCCCAGCTGGCGCGCGGCTACCTCGGCCGCCCCGGCCTGACCGCCGGACGCTTCGTCGCCGACCCGTTCGGCCCGGCGGGCGCACGGATGTACCGCACCGGCGACCTGGCGCGCTGGACGGCGGACGGCACCCTCGAATACGCCGGCCGCGTCGACCACCAGGTCAAACTGCGCGGCTTCCGCATCGAACTCGGTGAGATCGAGAGCGCGCTGGCCGCGCACCCCGGCGTCGCCCAGGCGGTCGCCGACGTACGGGAGGACCGGCCCGGCGACCGGCGGCTGGCCGCGTACCTCGTCCCCGAGGACGCGCCGGTGCCCGCCGCCGCACTGCGCGAGCACCTGTCCGGGCTGCTGCCCGACTACATGGTCCCCGGCGCCTTCGTGACGCTGGACGCCCTGCCGCTCACCCCGAACGGCAAGGTCGACCGCAAGGCCCTGCCCGCCCTCGACACCACCGGGGAGGCCGTGCACGGCCGGGCCCCGCGCACCGCCCACGAGACGCTGCTGTGCCAGGTCTTCGCCGAGGTCCTGAAACTGCCCGAGGTCGGCGCCGAGGCGGACTTCTTCGAGCTGGGCGGCGACAGCATCCGCTCCGTCCAGGTCGTCGGCCGGGCCCGCAAGGCCGGTCTCGACCTCGCGCTGCCCGACGTCTTCCGGCACAAGACCGTCGAGGCACTGGCCGCCGCCCTGGAGCGGGCCGACCGCGCGGCCGGCACCACGTTCCTGGACCGCGTACGGCAGCGTCTCGCCGCTGCGGATGCCGACGCGGCCCCGCTCGACCCGTACGGCCCGGTGCTTCCGCTGCGCACGAGCGGCGACCTGCCGCCGCTGTTCTGCGTACACGGCGGCATGGGCTTCGCCCTGCCCTACCTCGGCCTCGCCGGGCACCTCGGCGAGCGGCACCCGGTGTACGGGCTCCAGGCGCCCGGCCTGAGCGGCACCGGACCGCTGCCGGGAAGCATCGCGGAGGTCGCGGCCGAGTACGTCGAGCGGGTCCGCGCGATCCAGCCGGCCGGCCCGTACCACCTGCTCGGCTGGTCGTACGGCGGCATCGTCGCCCACGAGATGGCCGTACAGCTGGAGGCCGCGGGCGAGGAGGCGGCCCTGCTCGCCAACCTGGACAGCTACCCGGCCGACCTCGCCGAGCCCGTCCCCACGGACGCGCAGCTGCTGGCCGCCGTCCTCGAATACTGCGGATTGGAGAGCCCCGAAGACGGCGGCGACGGCCCGACGCCCGAGGCGGTCCGCGACGCCCTGCGCCGCGCCGACAGCCCGCTGGGCGACCTGGACATCCCCCGGCTCGTGGACGTCATGCGCAACCACGTCCGCCTCGTACGGGAGCACACACCCGGGCGCGTACGGGCCCCGATGCACCTGTTCGTCGCGGAACTCGGCCTGGCCCCGGAGGAACGCGCCGCCCGGCCCGGCCGCTGGTCCGGCCACACCGACGGCACACTGGCCGTCCACCCGGTCCCGTGCGGCCACGAATTCATGATGCATTCCGGGCCGCAGGCCGCCATCGGCCAGGCCGTCGCCGCCGAACTCGGCCGGCTGCACACCTGATCCGCCCCGTACCCGACCCCACTCACGACTCACGACTCACGGAGAACCCCATGGCGAACCCCTTCGACAACGAAGACGGCACCTTCCACGTCCTGGTCAACGGCGAGGGCCAGCACTGCATCTGGCCGGTCTTCGCCGACGTACCGGCAGGCTGGACGGTGACCCTCGAAGCGCGCCCGCGCGCCGAGGCACTGGCCGCCGTCGAGCGCGACTGGACCGACATGCGGCCCAAGAGCCTCGTCACCGCGCACACCGGCAGCTGACCGCGATGGGGGCGGACACCGCGGTCTACGCGGAAGGGCTGCAGAAGCGCTACAAGAGCCACCACGCGCTGCGCGGCGTCGACCTGTCGGTGGCCGCCGGCTCGGTGCTCGGCGTGCTCGGCCCCAACGGGGCGGGCAAGACCACGACCGTACGGGTGCTGTCCACGCTGCTGACGCCGGACGCGGGACACGCGACCGTCGCCGGGTACGACGTGGTGCGCCAGAGCAAGGAGGTGCGCCGCCGGATCGGCCTGGCCGGTCAGTACGCGGCCGTCGACGAACTGCTCACCGGCCGCGAGAACCTCATCCTCCTCGGCCGGCTGCTGCGGCAGGGCCGGCGCGGCGCCCGGCAGCGGGCCGCCGAACTGCTCGCGCGGTTCGAGCTGGAGGACGCCGCCGACCGCCCGGTGGGCACCTACTCGGGCGGCATGCGGCGCCGGCTCGACCTGGCCACCTGCATCATCGCCCGGCCGCCGGTGCTGTTCCTGGACGAGCCGACCACCGGCCTGGACCCGACCAGCCGCACCGTGCTGTGGAAGGTGGTGCGCGACCTCGTCGACGAGGGCATCACCGTGCTGCTCACCACGCAGTACCTGGAGGAGGCCGACCAGCTGGCCGACCAGATCGTGGTGATCGACACCGGCCGGGTGATCGCCGCGGGCACCCCGGCCGAACTCAAGCGCTCCGTCGGCACCGACCACCTCCAGGTCGCCGTGGCCCGCCCCGACCAGCTGGGCACCGCGCTGACCGCCGTCTCCCCCCTGGCCGGGGCCGAGCCGGTGGTGGACACCGAGGCGCTGCGGCTGACCGTCCAGCTCGACGCCGGCCTGGAGAGCGTGGCCGCCCTCGCGGGTGCGCTGCGGACCGCGGGCGTCGAGGTCACCGACTTCGAGGTACGGCGTCCCAGCCTCGACGACGTGTTCTTCCAACTGACCGAGCGCAATGAGCCAAAGGCGAGCGTCCATGAGTGAACTCCGCGTCGCGACCGTGCCGCCGGGCGGCCCGTTCGCCGGCCTGGCCGACACGGCCGCCCTGGCCGGGCGGCACCTGCTGCACCTGCGGCGGGCGCCGGGGAAGTTCCTCGGCATCGTGATGAACCCGCTGATCCTGCTGATCGCGGTGGGCTACCTGTTCCGCAACTCCATCTCGGTGCCCGGCAGCGGGAATTACCAGGAGTACCTGATGGCCGGCGTGGCCGTACAGGTGGGCCTGGCGAGCATCGGGCCGACCGCCATCGGCGTGGCGATGGACATGCGCGGCGGCCTGGTCGACCGGTTCCGGTCGCTGCCGGTCTCGCGTACGGCCGTACTGGTCGGCCAGACCCTCTCCGACCTGATCGTCTCGGCCCTCGGCCTGGCGATCGTGATGCTGGTGGGCCTGGCCGTCGGCTGGCGGCCGCACGCGGACCCGCTGTCGGTGGCGGGCGGCTTCGCGCTGATCCTCGCCTTCGTCTACGCGATGCTGTGGGTGGGCGTACTGCTCGGCCTGCTCCTGCGGTCCCCGGAGACCATCGACTCGGTCGGCGCGATCGTGCTGGTGGCGTTCTCGTTCCTGTCCAACGCCTTCTTCTCCGTCCAGGGACTGCCGTCGTGGATCAGGCCGCTGGCCGAGTGGAACCCGGTCAGCTCGGTCGTCACGGCCTGCCGCACCTTGTGGGGCAATCCGGTCGTGACCGGTACGGGGTTCCCTGCGGAGCACCCGGTCCTGGTGACGGCGGGCACGCTGGCCGTACTGCTGGCTGTGTGCGTACCGCTGAGCCTGCGGGCGTACCGCAAGGCGTGACGAGGTGCCGTCGGGGCGCTCCGGAGAACGGCCGGACGGGGCGCCTCGGGGGCTGGTGTGACCCCCGTGGTGGCGCCCCGTCCATCTCAGCTAACAAAGCGAGCGACGTGGAACCCGGTCAGACCCGTGCTTCCAGCAGTGGGTCCTGGGCGAGCACCGACTGGTACAGCTCCCGCAGCGAACGGCCGACGTCGAGCCCCAGCTCGTTCACCAGCCAGGTGCGGGTGCGCTGGTACACGTCCAGCGCCTCGCTCTGTCTCCCGCAGCGGTAGAGCGCGATCATCAACTGCTCGCTGAACCGCTCCCGCCCGGGATGTGCCACCACCAACTCCTGGAGATCGGCGATCACTTCGCGCTCACCGCCGGTATACAGCTTCACCATCACGAGATCCTCGCGCAGGGTCATCAGCCGCTCTTCGAGCTGCGCGGCCGTGGAGCGGCAGAGCACTCCTTCCCCCGCGTCCAGCAGGGCGGGCCCCCGCCACAGCCGCAGGGCCTCCTTCAGCACCTCGCCCGCCCGCGCGGGGTCCTCGCGGAGCAGGTCCGCCCCCTGGGAGGCCAGCCGCAGGAAGCGGGCGGCGTCCGTGGCGTCCGGCGGGACGGCCAGCAGATAGCTGTTGTTGGCCGTCACGACCACGTCGTTGGGGTGCTCTCCCAGGTCCCAGGTCTCCAACTGCTTGCGAAGCCGTACGGTGTTGGCGTGCAGCGCGTTCCTGCTGTTCGCCAGGTCCTTGTCCGGCCACAGCTCACCGACCAGCGTGTCCCAGGAGACCGTCCGTCCGGCGTGCAACGCCAGTACGGTTAACAGTGTGCGAACCTTTTTCGCCCGGATCCGGTAAATCTTTCCCCCGTGTTCGACGCCCATTGGACCAAGAACATTGATCAGCACCGGTCTGTCCCATCCCCGCTGGTGCGCGTAGAGCCGCATCTGCAGGCGACTGTCTTCCGGTCCAGCAGGGAGCGGAAGCTCATCGGCAGCGCCCTACCCCCTGGGCCCCCGCTGCCATCGCGCATGTCAACGCTACGTACGCCGCATGTAATTTGACGCTTTTGACACTCTTTTGTTGGTCTATACCTAGACCATTGGGATCTTCCCGTCTTCGATGATGCCTGTCAAGCGTCGGGAAACGTGCATAAATCCGCTAAAGAGCAGGGAAACGCCTGAGATTTAAAGCCATCTTAGCCAAGTCGCTCCAGCGCCAGGGCCCTACGGCGTGCCACCCGCCCGCCCCCGCCCGCTCCCGCCTCATCCGCCGCCACGCCGCCAGGGATCATTGCCCACAAGCCCGACAACAGCCCGGAGCCGCTGGTTCCACAAGTCACCCGGCGTATATTTCTCGCAATGAATTCTTCACCTGGGCGACCAATTCACAGGTCAACGACCGCTCCGTAACGCAGAATGCGGCCCGAGCGCGATTACCCGCACCGGCCCGCCCGGGGCCGCCGGCACAATACACCAGGCCCCACCGAAAACCCTCACCCACCCCCCCACCTGCCCCTGCGCACGCCTCGCGCCCACCCCGGATGTTCCGTGTATAGGGCATCATCTACCTGCTTGCCTCGTACGGGAGCACAGTTCGACATCGAGCACGACAGTTACGGAGCGTTTCAACTTGACTGTTAGAGCCATCACTTCGCGCGCAGTGGCCGTTGCGGGCGGCACCCTGCTCGCGCTCTCCCCCCTCACCGCTCAGGCCGCTCAGGCCACACCCCCCACGCAGAACGCACCCGCCACCCAGGCTCCGCAGACCCCCCGCCCCACCCAGACCGCACCCGCCATCGCCGCCAAGGGCGCTTCCCTGATCGACGGCACGACCGGCAGGAGCCTCTTCGGCAAGGAGGCGGACACGGCCCGCCCCATAGCCAGCACGGCGAAGATCATGGCCGCGTCCGTGGTGCTCGACAGCCAGGGCGTCGACCTGGAGCGCCGGGTCCCCGTCAAGCAGGAGTACCGGGACTACGTCACCCAGCACAGCTCCAGCACCGCGGACCTCCAGACCGGCGACAAGCTCACCGTCCGCCAGCTCCTCTACGCCACCCTCCTCCCCTCCGGAGCGGACGCCGCCTACGCCCTCGCCGACACCTTCGGCACCGGCGCCACCAACGCCGAACGCACCGCCTCCTTCATCACCCAGATGAACCAGAAGGCCGCCGGCCTCGGCCTCGCCCACACCAAGTTCGACTCCTTCGACGGCGCGGGCACCGACGCGAGCACCCCGAACGAACTGGCCAAGCTCGCCCAGTACGCCATGAAGAACGACACCTTCCGTACGGTCGTGAAGACCAGGCAGTACAAGGGCGAGGCCCCCGCCGCCAACGGCCGCACCCGCTACTACACCTGGAACAACACCAACCAGCTGCTCGGCTCGTACGACGGCGTCATCGGCATCAAGACCGGCACGACCACCCCGGCCGGCGACTGCCTGGCCTTCGCCGCCACCCGCGGCGACAAGACCCTCATCGGCACCGTCCTGAACAGCAAGGACCGCTACGCCGACGCGGCAAAGCTCCTCGACCACGGCTTCGGCACGGCCAAGGCCAGGACGCTGAAGCTGCGCGCCCTCCCGGCGAACACCCAGCGCGACTGACCACTCACCCCCGCAAAGGGCGCGACCACCGAGGTGGCCGCGCCCTTCGCGTCTCCGGAACAGCCCCCGCTCACCGCTCCCAGTACTTGGCCACCGCCTGCGCGTACGCCACACGGCGGTCGAGGCCGTTGCCGCGGACCCGGAAACGGCCGCGAGCCGTCTCGGTCAAGAACGACCGGCCGAAGAGCCCTCCCGGCCGCTTCCAGGCCGTACGGACCTGGAGGGAGGTCTCGCCGATGGTGGAGTCGGAGACGAACACGCCGACCAGGTAGAACAGGACGAACGGCAGCATCAGCAGGCATACGAGCAGCGACGGCACCGTGCCGTCCTTGCCGCGCAGCACCGTTCCGTCGGGCAGGTGGATCTCGTGCACGGGCCGCCACCGCTTCTTCTGCGGCGGCAGGCGGATTTCGGCGAGGTGCTGATGGTCCGGGGTGAGCACGGCAAGACGGCCGCCGCCCGTCCGGACGACCACCGCGAGCGGGGTGGCGCCGGCGGGGTCGGCGGTCAGGGTGAAGCGGGGTTTGCATCCGTGGGGTATGGAGTAACCGTCGGGGACGCCACGGCGTACGTGGACGGGGGATGCGCCCCGGGGCCGGAGTTCGTAGTGCTTCCGGCGGGGATGGCGGGTGAAGGTCAGCGTCAAGGAGCGGTCCCTCTCGTCAGGTCGCGTTGGTGAGCTGCCGAAAGATACCGCCGCAGTCCACGCCACCCACGCCGTCCGGCAACCCGTGTCGGGCCGTGCCGGTGAAGTCCGGCGTCTTGGCGGCACTGAGCCCCCCGAGGTATCTGGATGAAGGGGGCGCACCCCCGGGCTACTGTGCGCGGGTGAGCCTTTACGTCGTCATAGGATTCGGGCCTGCCGGGGCGGCCACCGCTCGACTGCTGGTCGAAAAGGGGCATGCGGTACGGGTCGACACCACTTCGGGCCGTAGCGCCGAGCCCGGCATCGAGCACTTCGCGTTCGACGCGGCGGACCGCGAGCGGCTGAGCGAGGCCGCGCAGGGCGCCGCTGCGATCGTCAACTGTGCCGGACCGCCCTACCACCGCTGGGCCGACGCGTGGCCGCCGCTGGCCTCGTCGATCTGCGCGGCGGCCGAGGCGACCGGGGCCGTCCTGGTCATGCTGGGCAACCTCTACGGCTACGGCCCGGTGGACGGCGCCATGACCGAAGAACTCCCGCTCGCCGCGACCGGCCCCAAGGGGCGGGTGCGCGCCGCCGTTTGGCAGCAGGCGCGGGACCTGCACGAGCAGGGCCGGATTAAGGCCGCCGAGGTGCGGGCCTCGGACTTCTTCGGGCCCGGTGTGACCGACGGCGGGCATCTGGCCGGGCGGGTCATGCCGCGGCTGCTGCGCGGCAAGCCGGTCTCCACGTTCGGGGACCCGGACGTCCCGCACAGTTGGTGCTACCTCCCCGATGTGGCCCGGGCCCTGGTCGAGGTCGCGGGCGCGGAACGGGCCTGGGGCCGGGCCTGGCACGTGCCGAACGAGCCCGCGCGGTCCGCCAGGGAGATGATCGACCGCCTCGCCGCCGAGTCCGGATCAGGGCCGGTGGCGGTGCGCCGACTCTCGCCGGCCGTTCTCGGTGTCGCCTCGCTGGTCTCGCCGCTGATCCGCGAGATGAAGAAGATCCGGTACCAGTTCGACCGTCCCTTCGTCGTCGATGCGAGCGCCTACGAGGGCGCCTTCACGGTACGGGCCACCTCCCTGGACGAGCAGGTCAAGGCGACGGTGAACTGGTGGCGCGACCGGCTGGCCGCCACCGGGTGAGAACTGTGATGCCGAACGCCTCCGGTGGATCCGGCGGAAGCACGGCCCGCGGACGTCGCGATCGTGGGGATGGCCTGCCGGTTCCCGGGGGCGCGGAACGTCAATCAGGTCGGCGCCGGGCACCCGGCGAACGGGTCTAGGGCGTTTCTGATGGCTCTTGGATGGTGTCGCGGAGCCAAATGACGATCGCGGTGACGGTGAGGGTGCCGTTGAAGATGTAGTCGCGCTTGTCGTAGCGGCTGGCCATCGCTCGGAACTGTTTCCACTTGCTGACGCAGCGTTCGACCGCGCTGCGCCGCCGGTACTGGGCCTTGTCGAAAGCAGGCGGCCGGCCGCCGGCCCGGCCACGGTTGTGGCGGTTGGCCCGCTGGTCGTCCGGCTCTGCGATGGTTGCCTTGATGCCCCGGCGGCGCAGGGAGGCGCGGTTGTCGCGGCTGGAGTACGCCTTGTCGCCGCGCACCCGGTCCGGGCGACGGCGTGGCCGGCCGGGCCCGCGGCGGCGAATGCGCAGCGATTCCAGCACCGGCAGCAGCATGGGGCTGTCGCCCCGCTGGCCCGGCGAGGTGAGCCAGGTCAGGGGGCGGGCCCGGTCGTCGGCCAGCAGGTGGGCCTTGGTGGTCACCCCGCCCCGTGAGCGTCCCAGCGTCTCCCGTCCATCGGCCTCCTCACGGGTCCCGCCCCCTTTTGCGGGAAGTCCCGCGGCGGCCGGTGCCGGGCCCCGGCCGCGTGCTGATGGGCCCGGCAGGAAGTGGAGTCGATGTTCACCGCCCACTCTTGCTCCAGCTCGCGGGCCAGGGCGCCGTCGGGATCGCCGGCATCGGCCTCGATCTGCAGCCCGGCCAGGATGCGCTGCCAGGTGCCGTCCGCCGACCAGCGGCGATGCCGTTCGTAGACGGTCTGCCAGGGCCCGTACCGCTCCGGCAGGTCCGGCCACGGCACCCCGGTACGGGCCCGGAACAGCACCCCGTTCACCACCATGCGGTGATCGGACCACTGCCCGCCGGGCCTGCCGTTGGCCGGCAGCAACGGCTCAATCACCCGCCACTGCGCATCGGTCAGCTCATGTCGCCGCACCATACCCGCCACCTGCCCAGACCAGCGCTTGGTCCACCCAGGCCAGCAAGAGCCATCAGAAACGGCCTAGTCGGTGTTTTCTCCCAAGGGAACCGTGAGCCCGATTCCTTCGGCCGCCACGGCGATGGCGCGGTCGAAGAACGCCGACTGGTCCCGGACGCTGTCGTGGGTACGGCTGAAGACCTGGAACACCAGAAGCCCGATCAGGTTGCTCCACAGCACGATGCCGCGCTCGATGATGTCCGAGAATGGTGCCCCGGGAGCCCCGCCGAAGACTTCCACCGCCGTGGGCAGAAGCACCGACGGCTCGGGCAGTGGCCGCCGGGGCGGGGTGAGTTCACCGGCCTCCAGAGCCGAACGGATGATGCTGCCCAGCGCCTCGGGGGTGCGCGAGGCGGGCGGTACCGTCTCCTGCGGGGCGTGGTACCCCGGAACCGGCGAACCGTAGAGCAGCGTGAATTCGGCCGGGTTGCCGAAGGACCACGCCCGCAGCGCACGCGTCACCGCGAGCAGCCGCGCCCCCGCCGACGCCTGCGCGTCCCGGGCGGCCTGATCGGCCTGCTCCACCGCTGCGCCGGAGGCGTTGTAGGCGTCGATGACCACCGCGGTCAGCAGGTCGTCCCGGTGCGGGAAGACGGTTGCCACGTCCGCGACGGTGAGACCGCTGCCGGCGGCAACGGCATCCAGGGACAGCCCTCCGGCGCCCAGTTCCGCCAGCAGTCGGCGCGCGGTGGCCTTGACGGCCTCCGGCAGCCCGGTGTTCGCATCGCCCGCGTTCGTTACGGAAACATCCATTGCCGAACCGTACCTGTCGGCCACAACGGTGATCGGTTCGGACGCCCTGCCACCTCGGCCGGGCACGCAACACCTGGCGTGGCTCGGACACCGAACAAGTCCCCGGTCGCTGACCAGGGACTTGGTCATGGAGCGGGTGACGGGAATCGAACCCGCGCTCTGAGCTGCGGAATCACCCGCCTCCCGGTGCCTGGCCCGTCGCTGACCTGGGCAGATGTCGTGTGGAGCGGGTGGTGTCGGGGAGTTCTCCGGGCCCGTCGTTGCCCCCGGTTGCCCGCCGGCCGGCCCTGGCGACGGTGGACCGTCGACTGTCCTGTCATGTCTACGGCCTGGCGGCGCCGGCGGCGAGGGCGTGTTCCTGTGCCTCATCGAGCAGGTCCCGCAGCGTTGAGGTGGTAGGCGCGACGGCGGTGGCGAGGAGTGCCGCGCCGTCGGCCAGTGGTGCGAGGACGGCGCACCCGTTCTTGGTGCCTTCGCCGAGGAGTACGGGGGCTTGCCGGGCTTCGAGGCGTGGGTCCACGATCAGGAGCTGGCCGACGGCGCGGTGCCCGTTCAGGATGGCCGGGCCGTCCCAGCCGGGTTCTGGGGTTCCGTAGGCCGTGTGCTGGTCGAGCAGTGGACGCCCGGCGCGATGGACCAGGATCCGGCTGGCGAGGTGACCCGGTTCCTCGTCGGACCGGCCCAGGAGTTGCTCTTCCCGCAGGACCAATCGTGCGGTGGCGGCGAGTGTGACCGTGTACGTCTGGCGCAGGTTGCTGCCGGCGGCACTGATCAGGGGCTTGGGCAGCCAGCGCAGCTGGGCGTGTTCTCCGGCAGTGAGTCGCACGTCGTAGGTGGCCGCGTCGGTGGTGGGGCCGCGCAGGGCGAGCGTGGCGGCTGCCGTGGTGACCTCCAGCTCGGCCCGGTCCTCGGCAGTGATGTCGAGGGTGAGCCGGTCGCCGCCGAGCGGAGCGCTCATCGCGCCGAGAATGCCCACCGTGGCGGCGTTTCCGGCGGTGTGCATGTTCCGCAGGTAGA
The DNA here is from genome assembly GCF_055577005.1 of Streptomyces sp. NPDC033221. Lineage (NCBI taxonomy): Bacteria > Bacillati > Actinomycetota > Actinomycetes > Kitasatosporales > Streptomycetaceae > Streptomyces > Streptomyces sp. NPDC033221. The sequence continues at coordinate 303,143 of NZ_JBVIQN010000008.1, forward strand.
AGGGGCCGTCGCTGTGCAATTGCGGGAGGGTGGTGACGCGTCCGTTGTGCGCGGCGCGGATCCGGGCCGTGGCGCGTACGCCGTGCGGGTGCCCGGCGGGCTCTTGGGCATCGGCCGCGGGAGCGGCAGGGACGGATGCCGCCCGCCGTGCAGGGGCGAGTTGGCCGGGCAGGGTCATGCGGTTGCCTCGACGCGCCACTTCGCGAGGTGGCCGGTGACCCAGTCGGCGACCTTACGGATGCCGTCGTCGGAGGTGAGGCTGGTGAAGATGACGGGCAGGTCACCGCGCTGTCGCTTTGCGTCGACGGCCATGGTGTCCAGATCGGCGCCGACGTACGGGGCGAGGTCGGTCTTGTTGACGATGAGGAGGTCGGCGGTGGTGATGCCGGGGCCGCCCTTGCGGGGAATGTCGTCGCCGCTGGCCACGTCGATGACGAAGATCTGCACGTCGACCAGGCCCTTGGAGAAGGTGGCGGTCAGGTTGTCGCCACCGGACTCGACGAGCACGAGGTCGAGGGGCTGGTGGGTCTCTTCCAGCTGCTCGACGGCTTCCAGGTTCGCGGAGATGTCGTCGCGGATGGCGGTGTGCGGGCAGGCGCCGGTCTCGACGGCGGTGATGCGCTCGGCCGGCAGGACGGCTTCGCGGCGCAGGTACTCGGCGTCCTCTCGGGTGTAGATGTCGTTGGTGACCGCGGCGATCTGCCACTGGTCGCGCAGGGTGCGGCAGAGCGCGGCGACACAGGCCGTCTTGCCGGAGCCGACCGGACCGCCCAGGCCGACCCGGAGGGCGCGGCGGCTCCCGTCGGGGAGGAGTGGCTCGGCGCTGTGCGTATGCCGCTGGGGAAAGATCTCAGCGTGGTCGAGGTGCATGTCAACTCCGGTGTGCGGGGCGGGTTCGGGTCAGGAGGCGAAGAGGCGGACGGTCCAGGCGGCGTGTTGCTCCGCGGTGATGTCCAGCAGGGGTGAGGAGGCCGACGGCAGGGCGTCGAGCCCCTCGGCCGTCGCGCGGTGCGCGGCGTCGGCCGCGGTCTGTGCGACGGCATCGGTCTCGGGGCCGAGGCGGGCCAGCAGCCCGGAGGCGCTGAGCGGGTCGAGGCTCAGCAGGCGCACGGCTGCGGTGGCCGGGCCGCTGATGTTCTCGTACGCGGCGGCATGGGCGGCATCCACCGGGGCAAGGCCGGCGGCGCGGGCGGCGAGGCCCAGAACGATGGGCTGGTGGGCGCCCTGGGGACGCGCGACGGCCAGTTCTTCGAGAGCGGCCGAGGGGAAGGTGGCGCGGGCCGCGCGCATCATCTGCCGGCCGAGCCTGCGGGCGACGGCGCGCAGCGCGGGGGCGGGGGTGCGCGCGTCGGCGGCGGCGTCGAGCAGCAGCGGGTCATGTCCGGCGACGGCTGCGGCGGCCAGCCCGGCCGCGGTCAGACCGGCGGTGTGCAGACGCCCACGGCAGAACGCCTCCAGGCTGGCGGTGTCGTGTACGGCTCCGTGGGCGACCGCGGCCTCGACGCCGCCGGAGTGGGCATGCCCACCGGCGGGGAAGCGGCCGTCGGCCAGGAGGAGCAGGGCTGCGCGGCTCATCGGCGAGTGGCCGCCTTTCACAGGGGCACAGGGGCACAGGGGTACGAGGTACGGGGCGGGTGATGGTGAGGCGGTCCTGGCGGGCGTACCGGGCTTGACCGGGGCCCGACCGGGGCCCGACCGGAGCAGTGGCGCCACCGGCCGGGCGGATGCCGGATCAGAACAGGAAGTACCGCTGCGCCATGGGAACCTGGTCGACGTAGGCGCGCGGGACCATCACACCGTTGAGCATGGTGGGGGAGTCCCCCGTCGTCTCGCCGCCGATGTTGACCTCGAAGCTGTTGTGGTCCACTTCGAGCTGCTTGGGCAGCACGCCGTTCAGCCTCATGTGTCCCTTCGTGAGGCCCCGGGTGTCCTTGATGTCGACGAACTCCTTGTTGAGGCCGAGCCCCTCCCGTTTCGTCTGATAGGTTCCGCTTTGCCCGGTCGTCTCGTAACGGGTGTTCAAATCGTCGGCCACGCCCGGGGCGGCGAAGTTCACCGAGTTGCGCCCCGGGGCACACCCGGTGGAGCCCCAGATGGGCCGCGGCTGGTAGGGCTGCGGTGTCGTGATCGAGGCGTTGGCGTCGCCGTTCTGCGCGTAGGCGAGCTGGCCGCCCTTGATGACCGCGTGCATCTTGACGCCGAAGAACTTCGGCTCCCACAGCACCAGGTCCGCCCGCTTCTCCGGCCCCGACTCCACCGAACCGACGTAGTCGTCGATGCCGTGTGTGATCGCCGGGTTGATCGTGTACTTGGCGACGTACCGGCGTACCCGGTAGTTGTCGTTCGGCTCCGTCGTGGCGGCCCTGTGCTTGTGCCCCTTGTCGTAGGCCGGGTTCGCCCGGATGCCCGCGTACGACAGGTCCTGGGGAAGCGTGCCGTAACGGGACTTCATCACGTGCGCGGTCTGCCACGTGCGCATGATCATCTCGCCGATGCGTCCCATCGCCTGGGCGTCCGAGGACATCATCGAGATGGCGCCCATGTCATGGAGGAGGTCCTCCGCCGCCATGGTGGACGGGCGGATACGGGAATCCGCGTAGGCCATGTCCGCCGTCAGGTCCGGGTTGAGGTGGTGGGCGACGACGAGCATGTCGATGTGCTCCTTGACGGTGTTGACCGTCAGGGGCCGGGTGGGGTTGGTCGAGGCGGGCAGCACCCGCGGGTTCTTGACCAGCTCGATCATGTCCGGGGCATGGCCCCCGCCGGCGCCTTCGATATGGAAGACATGGATGGCCTGGTTATTGAAGGCTTCCTCGGTGTCCTCCAGGAAGCCGGATTCGTTCATCGAGTCGGCGTGCAGGGCGACCTGAACCCCGTGTTTTGTGCAGGCATCCAGCGCGCTCTTGATCACGGCGGGTGTGGCGCCCCAGTCTTCGTGCAACTTGAGGCCGATGGCACCGGCGAGCACCTGTTCCTCCAGGGCCTTCTTGCTCATCGTGCTGCCCTTGCCGAGCAGGCCGATGTTGACCGGGTAGTCGTCCAGGGCCTCGAAGAGCTTGGTGAGGTGCCATGCGCCCGGGTTCACGGTGGTGGCGGTGCTGCCGGCGGCGGGGCCCGTACCTCCGCCGATGAGCGTGGTCACGCCGGAGGCCAGGGCCTCGTGGACCTCCTCGGGGCAGACGAAGTGCACGTGGGTGTCGATGGCGCCCGCGGTGAGGATCTTGCCGTTGCCGGAGATGACCTCGGTGCTCGGGCCGACCACGAAGTTCTCCGGCGTCGGCGGCGTCGGTGTCGGTGCCGGAGGCGTCACCGGCGTCGTCGTCGGCGGCTTCGGCGGGGCCTCGATCCCCGAAAGACGCCGAGGCATCTCGAAATTCGTGATCGGGTCCATGGTCTCGGGGTTGTACGCCTTGCCGATGGATTGGATCCTGCCGTCCCTGATGCCGATGTCGGCTTTGACCACACCCCACCAGTCGATGATCAGTGCCCCCGTGATGACGGTGTCCACGGGGTTCCTCTTCACGTCCTTGTACCGGTCCCTTGAGATGTGGGACATGCCCATCGACTCGCGGATCACCTTCCCGCCGCCGAAGAGCATCTCGTTGCCGCTGTACTTCGGCCCGCCGCTCCAGTCGGCTTCGATCTCGACGATGAGGTTGGTGTCGGCGAGGCGGACACGGTCCTTGGTGGTGGGTCCGTACCGGGTGGTGTAGTCGACCCGCGTCAGCAGGTTGTTCGTCCTCGTCGGCTTCCTCTGACTCGGCGGCACCGGCAGGTTCGGCGGCCCCGCCGAACTGGGCTTCTTCCCTGCCAGGGTCGCCGCTGCTCCCTGTGCGGGCTGCGACGTCGTCTTCTTGGCTGTCGTCTGGGCTGTCCGCTTCGATGTGCCGGCCATCAGACGGTCCCCTCGCGCAGTCCCATAATCGCCTTGACGTTGGTCTTGGCCTGGCCCCCGAACTTGACCAGCTCAACGCAGCACTCGTCGCCCGGTTCGAACCGCACGGAGGAGCCCGCGGAGATGTTGAGGCGCCGATTCTTCGCCTTGGCGCAGTTCTTGAGTTCCACCTGCGTGCCCTGAGCGGTGATCACCTTGAGCCCGGGGTTGATCTCGGCGAAGTGGTAGTGCGAGCCGACCTGGATGGGACGGTCGGAGACGTTCTTGACCTTGATTGTCTCCAAGTCGTCCTGCAGGTTGCCCTGTGTGAGGGGCTTGCCCTGCAGGTTCTCGTTGAACGCGATCGCTTCGTGCCACACCGCACGGTCGTCGCACTTCTCGCAGCAGTAGGGCGTCCTGCTGTCGTCACAGTCGACCGGGCAGTCCGGGAGGCGGGCCGGCCGGGGGTGCTCGATCTTGCCCGGGTGGAGCGCGGGCTCCTCGGCGGCTGCCGGGAAGGGGTCGTGGATCGTGGCCAGCTTGGTGCCGTCCGGGAAGGTGGCCTCCACCTGGACGACCGGAATCATCTCCGGGACGCCGTCCATCACGTCGCCACGGGTGAGCAGCCGTCGGCCCGTGTCCATGACCTCGCTGACCGTCTTCCCCTTGCGGGCCTCTTCGAGGACATGGTTGGTCAACAGGGCCACAGCCTCCGGGTAGTTGAGCCGCAGTCCCTGTTCACGGCGCCTCGCTGCCACGTCGGCTGCGACGTGGAGGAGCAGGCGCTCCTGCTCATGCGGAGTCAAGTGCACGATGGCTCGTCTCTGTGGGGCGGATGATGCTGCGACCGGGCACGTCAAGGTCACGGACAACGCTTCCCCAGAGGACGGCGGGCGCTCTCCGATCATCGGCGGGACCGAACGGCGAGACCACCAAAGCGCTGATGTTCCACACCATCTGGTGAATCCCCGGGAATACGCCGTTGACGCGCCTCCAAAACGAAAAAGCACGGTTTTGGAGGCGCGGACAAATTTCGTGACATGGGGCAGCTTCCTGGGACTTCATCGATTGGTTCTGTGCCTGGAAGCTGACACCGCCTGTCGTTCGGAGTGGTCAACGCCCGGTTTTTCTGCGGGGCGGTGTCGATGAATTCTGGAAATGCCCGGGGCCTTGCGGCGGGAGCATCAAAGGTGCTCTGTCCGGTGAGAGACGACGGTGCCGCCGAAGGTCAGGGGCGATGTGTATGCGGCGATCCGTCGCGATGCCCGGGCGGGGTTGTCGTGCCGGGCGTTGATACGCGAGCGCGGAGTGGGATTCACACGGTGAAGGCGGCGCGGGAAACGACTGGATGCTTACAAAAGATGCTGCGGACGGACAAGGGAGGCTGCATGATGCTCGGGGGTGGGCGCCCGACTCCCAGAAGGTAGGGAATGGAATTGAGGTGAGCACGTCTGGGTGGCGCCGGGAAGCGGGAAATCGCGGTGCCGCAGTTCGTGCTCACGGACTTATGCCGGCACCTGGACTGGTTCGCGGAGTCAGGCCCGGAGGGCCTGGTCTTCGTCGGCGAGCGCGGGGCACCATTCCGCCGGTCCACCTTCGGGCGCACGTACCGCAAGGCGCGGGAGAAGGCGGGTCTGCCCGACGGCTTTCGCTTCTACGACCTGCGGGGCACCGGCAACACCCTGACCGCCGGCACCGGCACCGGCACCGGCACCGGCACCGGCACCGGCGCCAAGCTGAGGGACCTCATGGTCCACGCCGGCCATTGCAGCGCGCGAGCCCAGTTGATCTACCCCTGTGGCGGAGACGGACGCCGAGTCAGTCGATGCGGCCGTGGCCTTGGGTGACCGCTACACCAAGACGCTGGGGCTGCTCACGGCGCCCGCGTACCGCAAGCACGCGAGCGATGGTGGTCTGCTCGTCGCGGTCGAGCATGGCGAGGTCATCGGGCAGGCACGCATCGCGGCGGTCAGTGTCGGCTCTCCCCGGGAGGTATGGCGCGATCACCGTTCCCGGGCCGGCATCCCCTGCGCGGAATTCTGGGAGAGCCCGTCCCGGTGTAGACCGGAGTCGGCAATCAGTGGCCGGGTCGGCAGGCAGTCGGCCCGGCCCTCGTCGTTCGCCTCGGGGGCGGCAGCGCCGCGAGTATGTTCGGGCGCATCGTTGCAGGCCACCCGGTGGAGCGTGACGCGGGCCATGGAAATCGCGTCTCGTGTTTCGGGATGCCGGGTCGCCCGGAAGAGGGCCGTGGCCGTCAACTCGGTGCGTTGATCGGCGCCTTGTGGCACGCGAATGGCACGCGGCCCCGAATTGGTCCAGACAACAAACAAGTCCCAGGCCGCTGACCTGGGACTTCGTTATGGAGCGGGTGACGGGAATCGAACCCGCGCTCTGAGCTTGGGAATCCCGGGTGATCAGCCCTCTGGGCCCTCTGTGGCCAGCCATTACGTGGACAACCGTGCACCCGTACGCCGCACTTCGTTGACCGTCATTGACCGCTGTTTACCGCCCCAGGTGGTGCGCAGGTGGTGCGCGAACGGGTGGGGCTACCCGGGGTCCGATGTGAGTACGTCAGCCACGTCGGCCATGTCCGTGATCACAGCATCGGCCCTCGCTTCGGACAGAGCGAGGTCCTTGTGAGGCTTGTTGGCGAAGCCGATCGACATCGCTCCGGCAGTACGGGCGGCTTCGATGTCTGTCACCGAGTCCCCAATGAGCGTGCAGTGTTTTGGGGGAACGCCAAGTCGTTCGGCGGCGAGCAAAAGCGAGTGAGGATCGGGCTTCATCAGGTCCGGCCGGTAGGCGGCGCGTCCGATCACCTCGTGCACTAGGTGGTGAAGGTTGTGTAGCGCCAGAAATGCCCGTACACAAGCCGTGGAATTATTGCTGACCACGGCAAGCTTTCGTCCGGATGAGTGCGCTGCTTTGAGTGCGGCGACTGCGCCGGGAATCGGCAAGCCGGCGACCTTCACGGCCGAAACTTCGGCGTCGGTCAACGCTTCCTCGACTGCTCGAATGACGGGCTCGCCACCCTGGACTGCGAGGCGCAGAATCTCCATCGGGTCTTCAAGGCCGCGCGCCTTGCCGCTGAGGGCCACGTCGTGTCCAGCCACGACGTCCGTGAGGTCCCGGGCGACGCCGGAGGCGGGCAGGCCTGCGAACACGTCGCAGACCGGCCCGTCAAAGTCGAACAGGAGCCCGATGGACTCCCCAATGACCGTAGCGAGCTTGTCACTTTCCATCAGGGCCGAGGTCCCTTCCGATGGTGCCCCAAACGCTGTCGAACCACATGCGCGCCTGCTCGACCTGCTGCGCTCCACTCGATGACTCGCCTTCGTTCACCGAGTAGTGGAAAAGCGTGGCATCGGCCCCTACGAGGTCGTAGATCTCAATGGCCTCGCCCTCCGCGACCACCTTGTTGGGGCGGATGGGGTAGTACCCGAAAAACGCGTCTTCCTTGTTGATCACGTACAGCTTGAAGAACTGCGTTCCCGTGTGGACACGCACGCTCACCTTGGTTTCCGGTACCAGACCGAGAACGCTCAGCTCATGGATCGAGTTGGTGATGCTGCGCGTGAAGCCGACCATCATGTCGTGCATGCGGCGGCGTAGGCGTGGGTCGTCCGTCCCGTCTTCGCGTCGCACAGGCGCGGCATGTGGCACCGACATGTCCGGCACCAGGATTCGGATGGCGATGCTCGAAGGGGTCAGGCGGCCAACGCGAATCTTGTCGATGGGCTCTTGAAGGGTGCTGTGCAGGGTCTCGCTGGAGAAGCCGGCGAAGTCGATCGAGACGTTGGTACTGGCAAACGCCTGCTCGACATACGGGCGGAGACCGGCCGGCCGTTCAGTGCGGTTGCGGACGTATACGCCGCTGCCCTTACGGGACACAACGAGACCTTCGTCCTCCAGGTCCCGGAGGGCCCGCTGGATCGTGGCGCGAGCGAATCCGTACAGCTCGGTCAGTGTCTTGTGTGAGGGGAGCTTGTCGCCGGGGCCTAGCTTCTTCGTCCGAATGGCGGCGCCAAGACTGCTCGCCACCTGCTCAAACGGCGGCCGGTCGTCGTCCGGGTCCAGGGGTTCGGGCGTGAAGGTCATGCCTCGATGCTACGTCCTTTCCCGGCGATCAGAGCAGCCAGGCTAGCCAGGTGTTGACATGACTAGCCATGCTGGCTACGTTGTTCTCGTACCCACCGGGCTAGCCAAGTTGGTCAGGCCGGAGGGTGTGTTCGACCCGGCAAGTGCCGCCCGGACGCCCCGGTGAAAGGGGGTGAAAGGAAGCGGTCGTTCCTTGAGAACTCAACAGTGTGCTGAGGGAATCCCGCCCCACCTCGCGCCAAGCGGGCGGGCGCGTACGGGTCTTGCCCCGTACGCGGTACAGCGCTTCTTGACCTCTCCGCAGCCCGACCGCTGCGGCCGGTTGCCTCCGCTGCTCGTCTCGAACGAGCAGCGCTGAGGGGAGCCGCGATCACTCGTACTCCACTCACCTCAACTTCGAGAGGGACCTGATGGAAACCACGATCGCCAGCATCATTGCCGTGCTCGGCACCCTGGGCGGTGCCCTGGTCGCCGGCGTGCTGCAAAGCCGCAGTGCGGCCCGCAGCGAACAGGCCGCGCTGCGCGAGCAGTTACGGCGTGAGCAGCAGGACGCCGCGCTAGCGCTGATCAAGGCGGTGAAGGCACACCGCCGCAACTGCTACACCCGCTGGAAGCTCAAGACGCTGCGCGCCTCGGGCGAGGCGCAGGAGGCGGCACGCTTCGTGAGCTGGGACACCCGCTCGGATGCGACTGACGCGCTGGACGCGCTCCAGCTCGTCACCGACGACACCGAGCTTCTGCACCGTGCAAGTGCAGTGGTCGGCACGTCGTTGGCGCTGAGCGAGGTGGACGACGCCACCACGCAGGAGCCGTCATGGCGAAGAACCGGGACAACCGCAACGAGGCCGCCGGCGCCGAGGCCGACGACCTGACGCAGATCGGGACCGTCACCGGCGCGACGAACCTGGGCTCGAACGGCAGGGCCGCCAACACCGAGGTCCATGGCGACGGCACCACCGTCATCAACGGCGACCACACGCACACCAACGTCAGCCACACCTTCAACCGCTGACCTGCTGCCCGATCCGCCGGTCGCGTACCGGCGGTGAGGGGAGCCGGGACAGCCCCGGCCCGGAAGGAGACCGGCCATGGCGAAGAACGAGGGCATCGACATCGCGGCCTACGCCCAGACGGTGATCGAGTCCGTCGACACCCCGACCCACCTGGGCTCCGGGGACCAGATCACCGGCACGCAGGTCAACGGCGAGGCCCCCACCGTCATCGACGGTGATGGCGTCTACGTCCAGATCAGCCGCGACTTCGGCTGACCGACACCCCGGCACACCCATGAACGGCGCGCGGCCCCGGGGATGCACCCCCGGGGCCGCTTCGGGCCGTCCCATCTGGAAGGACACACGACCCATGACCACTGTACGAATGCTGACGGCCGTCGGGGACCCGGAGCAGGGTCCGACGGCGGCGGAGCTGGACGCGATCGAGCAGGAGATGCCCGTCATCCTCGCGGAACGGGACCTGCTGGACGCGCACATCTCGATCCTGGACCGCGCCCCGAACGAGCTGGACGAGCAGCGTATCCGCCGGGCCCGGCGCCGGCTGCTGGCCGCGCGCCGGGACCTGGCCAACCGCACCGCCGTGGACGTGCCGGAGGTGGGGGCATGAGCACGCTGCCCGAGGCACTGGCCGCCGCGCACGCCGAGGTGAAGACGGAGATCGCCCGCACGGACACGAAGGTCGCGCTGCTGAGCGCCTTCAACGGTGCGGTACTGCTGGGCGCCGCCACGGCAGCCACGTCGGTTCGCGTGCCGCTGCCCGGCCGCTTCGTCGGGTCCCTGGGGGTGCTCGCGCTGCTGGCCGCGGTCGCGCTGCTGCTGACGACGGTCCGCCCCGACCTGACCGGCGCCCGTACCGGGTTCCCGCGGTGGGCGACGCTGACCGGCGAGCAGATCCGCGACGAGCTGAGCCACGACCGACGGGCCCAGCACATCCGGGTCCTGTCGCGCATCGCGGTCGCCAAGTACGGCCGGCTGCGCCGCGCCATCGACCTGACCCTCGTCGGCGGTCTGCTGCTGGTGGTGGCCGCCGCTCTCACGGTGGGAGGCGTCCGGTGAAGCGTCGCCTGCGCCCCACGCTGCGGCATCGCCTCTACCGCCGCCTGCACCCCCGCGCCTACCGCGCCGGACAGCTCGCCGAACAGCGCCACCTCCTCGACGGCGCCCTGGACTACACCTACACCGGCCCGGTCGGGGGTGCGGCATGAGCGATGTGGCCACCTGGCGTGAACAGCGCCGCCTGGACGCCGCAGCCGCCGAGGAGCGACGCACGGCACGGCAGTGGGCCGAGGATGATCGGGCCGCGCGGCTGCGGGACCTGGCGCGCACCGACCGGGACGCCGACCGGGCGGCCCGGTTGCGGCGCCGCCAGGAGCGGGCCGGTCGGCGGTCGGCGGCCTTGACGCCGGAGCACGTCTACCGGCGCGGCACGCTCGCCCTGGTCGTCGCTTCCGGGTTGGCGTCCCTGCCCGCGCAGGTCCTGCACTTCGTGGGCGTCTCGCCGCTGCTGCTGCCCCTGCCGCTCGCCCTGGAGGGCGCAGCGTGGGTGATGGCCGCCGGTGTCGCCTACGCCGACGCCCGCCGCCTGCCCGGCTGGGTGCGGTGGCTGCTGCGCGCCCTGGTGGTGGCCTGTGCCGGGTTCGCGGCGTGGGTCAACTACGGCTACGGCACGGGCCTGGCCGGTCACGGGCTGAGCGCGGCCGATGCCGCCACGGTGGGTGCCGGGCTGGCCGCGGTCACCCTGCTGGGTCCGGCCGTCTTTGAGATCCGGCAATGGGTGTCCACCCTGTCGGCCGCGGCCGGAGACCAGGACGCCCGGCGCGAGCGGCGTCATGCCCGGCGTCGGCGGTGGCACCACCGGGAGGTGTGCAAGGTCGCCGATCGGCTGCTGTCCGCCGCCCCGATCGGCCACCTGACGCCGGGCGACGCCTGGGACCGCGCGTGGTCGATCGTGCACGGTGCCGACGCACCGGGCATGACGCCCGATCTGCACCGCAAGGCCGTGCAGTCGGCCGACCGGATGCGCCAGGCCCAAACCCCCGCCCCAGCAGCCGAGGTACCCGACCCGGACCCGGCACCGGACCCGAACGCAAAACCGCAGGAAACGACCCCTAGTACCGTAAAGCGGTCTAGGACTGACCTGCGCCGATCGGCCGGTCCGGCCCCGGCGTCGGTCGGTGCGGGATCGGCGGCTCCGGTCCTCGATTCGGCACCGGTGGTGGTGCGGCCGGTCACGGTGGTGGCCGCCGCATCGGCCCGCCCCCGTCGGGCGACCGGCCGGGTGCCGCAGTCGGCCCGATCGGCGGCGCCGAAGCGCACCGCCGAGCAGTTGCTGGCCGAAGCCCGGTCGGCGACCGAGGGCTGGCCGGTCGAGGACCTGACCGCCGAGGCGATCCGCCGGGCGGTCCGGTGCGCCCCGGCCAAGGCCCGGGTCCTGCGCGAGACGCTGCAAGCCGAACGGGCCGACTCCGAGCGCGCGGCGTCCTGATGGGGGCGCTGCCGGTGTTCCGGTGGCGCCTGGCCCCGGACGGCTACGCCACCCGCCGCCAACTCCGCTCCCGCGGACTGCGGCCCGGTGGTCAGTGCGTCGCAGCACAGCTCGAACGGCCGCGCCGCCGCCGGGGCCCGCTGGTCGCCTACCTCTACCGCATCGACCTCGCCCAACCGGTCAGGCCCATGACGCCGGGCCGGTGGGCGGCGCTGGACGCCGCGAATCGGGCCCGGCGCACCTGCCCCGGCTGCCGGCGTGACGCGGGCTACGTCATCCCCACTTCGCTCGGCACCTGCGTGCCGTGCGCCGACCCGGACCCGCAGGGGTCCGATGGGAGTTCTTGAGATGGGCAACTCCGACCTCCGCCGCCTGGACCGTGAGATCCGGGAGACGACGAAGAAGCTCGAAGCGGTCCGCCGGGGTGAGCGGTGGCCGCTGAACGGCCGTGAGCGCCGGGCCCTGGCCCGCGCCCTGGCCGCCGGGTCCTACCGCTACGCCCGCGGCCGCGACACGAGCGGTGCCGAGGAGCAGATGGAGGCGGCCGGCTCCGCCGCCGAGCTGCGGCTGACAGCCGAGCTGACCGCCCTGCACGGCGAGCGGCAGCGCCTGATCACCGAGGCAGCGCGTGCCAAGGCCGCGAAGAAGTCTTCGGGGCGGTGGTGACGATGGCCGCACGGCAGGCGCCGCCGGGCGAGTGCCCGCAGTGCTGGGAGCACGCCCACGACCGGAGCGCGCACCGCGACCTCGGTCCCCGCGAGGACTGCCCGCAGTGCGTGGACCACTTGATCAACGGCCACCCCTACCTCGTGCCCCAAAAGGCATCCCGGTGGTGGTGAGCAGGGACAACCGCGCCCGGTGCGGGCGCTGATCGCACCGCCGGGGCGGCCGTCCCTGCACGGACCCGGCCGCCCCGGCTCTCCCTCGCATCCGCCCCAAGGGGCAGTCAGGAGAGCTTTCAGCATGTCTGAGAACGTCGTCCAGCTCCACAAGCCCGAGCCCGCCGACCCGCCCGACGAGAACACGTCGGTGACCACCCTGACCGTCGTACCCGACGCCCCGCCGGTGCCGCTGTGGGTGCGCTCCGGGCGCGCGGTCAAGGCGGCCGTCACCCACGAGTCGACGCGGGCGGCGGTGCGGGCGGTGGCCCGGCACGGCCTCTACACGGTCAACGGTGGGCGGATCGTGGCCCGGCGTACCTGGGACGGCCGCACCGGTGCCCGCTACGAGCGGATGCTCCGGGCCGCCGAAGCCACGGGCAACTACGAGGCGGCCACCGAGTGGGAGGAACGGTTGCAGCGCTTCCGCGCCGCCCGCCACCACCGCCGCATGGACCTGCTCCACTCCCCGGTGGACGCCGTCAAGGGCGTCGCCGTCGGCGCGGGCATGAGCATCGGCGTGCTGGTCGCGCTCGGGGTGGTCATGGCGCTGAACACCAAGCACATCGGGGACGTGATCACCCCGCTGTCCGCGACGGTCGACTTCATCGCCCTGCTGATCCGCATCGTGCGCATCGTGTGGGGCCCCGCCCTCACGATCGGCCCGCTGCTGGCCCTGCTCGCCCTGTGGTCGGTCGGCCGCAAGCAGCAGGCCGCACCCAACTGGGCACTGCCCGCCAACGTTCGCTCCGATGAGGGGGAGCCGATCACCCCCTCGATCGTGGTCAAGGCGCTGCGGGACCTGGGGGTTTCGGCGCTGCGCAACGCCATCAAGGAGATGGGCGACGCCGGCGCCTCGATGCTGGGCCCGATCACCATCGCCGGATGCGGCGTCGAGGTCGACGTGACCCTCCCGTCGGGGGTGTCGACGATCGAGGTGCAGGGGCGTCGCCGGAAGCTGGCGGAGAACCTGACCCGCCACGAGCACGAGGTGTTCATCACCATCCCGCAGGCTGCCCGTACGGTGCGGCTGTGGATCGCCGACTCCGGCGCGCTGGACGAGCCGATCGGCCCGTCCCCGCTGGTCACCGACGAGACGCTGACCGCCAACTACAAGACCGGGAAGGCGCCGTGGGGTCAGGACCTGCGCGGAGACGCCGCAGAACTGAGCCTCTACCAAAGGCACCTGCTGATCACCGGCCGCTCGAACCAGGGCAAGACCGCCGCCCTGCGCTCCCTCGCCCTGTGGCTGGCGCTGGATCGCTCGGTGCAGTTCTGGTTGGGCGACCTCAAGGGCGTCGGGGACTGGGCCATGTTCGACGGCATCGCGGACGTGCTCATCCAGGGCCCTTCCGACGACCACGTCGTCCAGGTCACCAAGATGGTGGAGGACGCCGTCGGCGAGATGAACCGCCGGATCGAGGTGCGCTGCACCGACCCGAACGCTGTCTTCCCGCCGCTGATCGTGCTGGTGGATGAGGCGCAGGTGGCGTTCATGTGCCCGGCCAAGGACGAGGAGAAGCGGCCCTACGGCGGGGCCAAGGCCACCAGTCGGTACTTCATGGCCGTGCGCAAAATCCACAACCAGGGGCGTGCGGTGGACGTGCTGATGTGGCAGGGCACGCAGGACCCCACCGACCAGAACCTTCCCAAGCTGGTCCGCGAGGGTGCCCACACCCGCGCCTCCCTCGTGCTCGGCACCGAGACGCAGTCCCGGATGGCGCTGGGAGACAAGGCCGTGGACGACGGCGCCGCGCCGCACCTACTGCGCCAAGGGCTGGACAAGGGCACCCTCGTGGTCGCCTCCGACGGCATCGACATGCCCACCGGCCAGTCCTCCATCACGGTGCGTACGCACTTCATCGATGACGAGCCGGCCGCCGAGATCGCCGAGCGGGCCAAGGCGCTGCGCGATGGCGTGACCACGCTGCACGCCGTGGAGCGCGGCGAGGAGCGTGATCCGCTGGCCGACATCGCCGACGCCATCGGCGATGTCGAGCGCCCGCTGACCGCCGACATCCTCAAGCGGCTGTCGCTGCTGAACGCGGACGCCTACGGCTCGTGGACCTTCGCCGACCTCAAGCGTGTTCTGGAGGCGCATGGGGTGGAGCCGTACAAGTCGCATGGCCGCATGGTCGTGCGCCGCGACGCCGTCCGTGCTGCGCTCGCCGACCGTGCGGACGACGATTCCGCTTCTGCCTTCTGAGCCGGGGAGGCAGTGCCCTGCGGGCCGGGGAGGCGGGGAGAACTCCCCAACCGCCTCCCCGGACCGCCTCCCCCACGCTGATCAGCGAAAACAGCGCTTCGGGGAGGCGGGGAGGCGCGCAGGTCAGCACCCCTGAAACCCCCTCCAGGCGCACCCCCGCAGGGGGTGTCTCTGCCTCCCCATCCGTTCCCGTGAAGGGATTCCGCATGTACCCCGAACCCGCCCGCCACGGGGCCGACGAGCGGGCCGTGGAGGTCCACCGGCCCGCACCCATCACCCCCGCTGCCATGACACCGGCCCCGGCCGTACCCGTGCAGCCGGGCACCGTCCCGGCGGTGTCGAGCGTGGTCCTGCCGGACGGCCGGATCATCACCGGCTACGCCATCGAACCGGCCCATCCCGAACCGGTCGCGGCCAAGCCCGTCGTCTCGCGCGCAGCGGTGAACATCGCACTCGGGGGCGTCGGGTTCCTCGCCGCGTGCGGCGGGCTGCTGCTGCTCACCTCGTTCATCGCGGCCCTGGCCGCTCTGGTCGCGAAGCTCATCGTCCTGGCTGCCGTCATCTTCGGCGGCTGGGTCGCCGTGCAGCTCTTTGGCACGAGCAGCCGCGGCGGCGGGACCACGGTCAACATCCGCAAGGCAGTCATCAAGCGCAACCACTTCCACAGCTAAGGGAGCCCCGCGTGTTCGAGATCCGCGTGATCTGCGACCCTGACGACACCGGCACCGTCACCACCGCGCTCGAAGGCGCCTTCCGCACCGGCGCCGTACGCCGCCTGCCGTCCCGGGTCCCGGGCAAGGCCCGGCTGTACGTCACCGCCGACCACCGGCCCGCCCCCGAGCAGCCGGCCACCGTGTGGCCGACGCCGGATGCCGCCTACGCCGCCGCGCCGAGCATCACCGACGAACTGGCCTGGACTGCTGAGACGGCAGTGGCCGCGATGCACCGCCGCGGCCCGGCCGACCGCACGTTCTACCTGCGCAAGGCCGCGGTCCTGGACCGCATCGCGCTCCTGGACGACGACATCGACGTCACCAGCGACTCCAACGAGGTCGCCACCGACGCCGCCCGCTTCCTGCTCGCCCTGGACCGCAACCACACGGGCGACAGCCCCAACGCCGGCACCGTCCTGCCGCAGACCCTGGACGCCGCCCGCGACCCCCGCGGCTACATCCGCCAGGAATACGCCGCCTGGCGCCGCCGGAACCTGGCGGGCGCTGACCGGCCCGCGCCGGAGGCGCCGTGAACCGGCTGTTGCGCGGCCCGGACGGCCGCCACTGGCAAGAGCGTGACGACCACTTCGACACAGAGGTCAAGCAGTGGGTGGCCGAGCTGACGGCGGCGGTGCAGGACCCGGACACCGGCCGGTGGACGCCCGACCGTCACGGTGAGCGCATCACGGTGACGGGAGTCCCGGCCCATTCCGGATACACCGAGGTCTCCGCCGACCCGCTCCACGAACCGTGCATCGCTCACCTGCACCGGCTCGTGACCGGGCTGATGGCCGACTTCGAGCAGCAGACCGGCGCCCCGCACCCGCGCGCCACCGACCTGGCCCACGCCCTGGAAGACGTGGCCATGCACTCGGAGCAACTGCGGCGCCGCCCCCGAAACCCGCCCCCGCGCCGCGGTCGCTGACCACGGCGGCGTCCAAGCCCAGAACTCTCACACGCACCGAGAGCGGCCCCAACCTCACGCCAATGAACCGGGGCCGCCCTCGTCTGCCAGCGCTGAACACAGAACTGGAGGTCTCCAGCATGACTCAACCTGCCCCCGTCCGGCGAGACGCCGCCCGGCCGTTTAGGCCGCGGCTGCTGGATGCGTACTGCTGCATCGGCGGCGCGGCCCGCGGCTACCAGCGCGCCGGCTTCCACGTCACCGGCGTGGACACCGTGCCCCAACCCGACTACGCCGGCGACGTGTTCGTGCAGGGGGATGCGGTCGAGTACATCCGTGCGCACGGCATGGAGTTCGCCTTCATCCACGCCTCTCCGCCCTGCCAGAGCCACAGCGCCCCCACCAAGGGCACCAACGCCGCCCGCAACGCGACCGTCGGCCGCATCCACCCCGACCTGATCGCCCCGACCCGCGCCGCGCTGGATGCGGTCGGCGTGCCGTACGCAATTGAGAACGTGCCGGGCAGCAGCGTGCGCAAGGACGTGCGGCTGTGCGGCGAATCCTTCGGGCTGGCCGTGCTCATGCACCGCTATTTCGAACTCGGCGGCTGGACCATCCCCCAGCCGCCGCACCCGCGGCACCGTGGCCGGGTGCGGGGTTGGCGGCACGGGCAGTACTTCGACGGCCCGTACGTGGCCGCGTACGGCTCCGGCGGCGGCAAAGCCACCGTGGACGAGATCCGCCAGGCCAAGGGCATCGACTGGTCCACCGACCACTTCCGCCTCCGCGAAGCCCTCCCACCCGCCTACACCGAATGGATCGGCCGCACCTACCTGGCCAGCATCCGCGCAGGGCTGGAGGTGGCGGCATGAGCGCGGACAACTTCCCCGCCGTCAACTGCGACGGGCCCGGCTGCCACAACGCCACCCACCATGCCATGTCCCGCACCGTCACCGAGGTGCGCCGCCTGCGCCGGGCCGAGGGCTGGCACGCCCGCCCCCGCGGACGCGACATCTGCCCCGCCTGCTGGAAGGACGGTCACCGATGACACCCCCGCCTTTCCGTACGGCCCTGGAACTCGCCGCGGCCGGGGTGCCGGTGCTGCCACTACGCAAGGGCAAGGTCCCCTTCGCCAACTGCCGCACGTGCCTCTACACCTCATGCGGCGGGCGCCCGAACATGAAGACCCCCGGCCCCTGCACCTGCCCGGCCCCCTGCCACGGATGGGCCGCCGCCACCGCCGACCCCGGCGTCATCACCTCGCCTGCATGGGCGAGCGCATGGCAGGGCGCCGGGGCGGTCGCCTACCACCCCGGCGGCGCCGGCCTGACGGTCGTGGATCTCGACGACGAGGCGGCCATCACCTGGGCACAGGCCAGCCTGCCGCGCACCGTGGTCGTGGCGACCACCCGCGGCCAGCACTGGCTCTACCGCGGCACCATGCCGTCAGCCAACGCGGTCCGGCCCGGCGTGGACGTCAAGTCCCGCATGGCCTACGCCCGCTGGCTGGGAGTCGGGGCCGAGGTGCTGACTCGCGTGGCCGACCTGCCCGACGCCGTGCGCGCACTGACCGCGAAGAAGCCGCCCGTGATCCGGCCGGTCGACACCGTGCCCGCGCCCGCCGGCGGCGGACAGTGCCCTCACCGCACGCCCGCCTACCTGGAGCGGGGCATCACCATGGCGGAGCAGCGCATCACCGACGCCCACAGCGGGGTCCACACGACCGTGTACCGGACCTTCCTCGCGGTGCTGTCGGCCCACGGGTGGTGCGGCTGCCTGACCGACACACACATCGCGCGGCTGTTCACCGCTGCGCAGGCCAAGGGTGAATCCCCGCGGCACTGCGCCGACGCGTGGGCCAACGCCCGCACCGCCCTGGGGGTGTAGCCGTGTCCGAGGACGACAAGACTCCGGCCCGCGAGATCATCACCGACTACGCGCAAGCGCACTTCCGGTACTTCCGCACTGCGGACGGGACCGTGTACGCGCAGAAGAACGGCCACCCCGTGGCCCGCCCGATCCGCTCCCAGGGCACCACCGGCAGCCACCGCCAGGAACTCATGGTCGGGCTCTTCCGCGACGGGCTCGGCGTGTTCAACGGCACCGCCATGAAGGAGGCACTGGACTTGATCGAAGCACTCGCGCTGACCGAGAACGTACAGCCCGTGCACATCCGCGTCGCCCCCGGCTTCGACGGGGCGACGTGGCTGGACCTGGGACGCGCCGACGGGCAGTCGGTGCGCATCCACCCCACCGGATGGGACATCGCCGTTCCGGACCCGCGGGAGGTGTGCTGGCGCCGTACCCAGCTCACCGGGGAGCTGCCCCTGCCGGCCAAAGAATCCGACGGCAAGGGCATCGACCTGCTGCTGAGGCTGTGCAACTTCGCCACCGCGCAGACCGAATGCCTGGCCATCGCCTGGCTGATCGGCTGCCTGGGCCCGTCGGTGCCCGTCCCCGCCCCGTTCCTCACCGGCCCGCAGGGGGCGGGCAAGTCCACCGGCGGCCGGATGCTCGTGCGGATCATCGAGGGCATGAGCGGGGACCTGCGCCGCGCGCCGAAGGACGAGGAGAATCTGATCGCGGCGGTGGCGGCCGGATGGGTCACCGCCCTGGACAACCTCTCCCACATGACCCCGGACCTGTCGGACGCGATGTGCTGCATCGTCACCGGCGCCGAGAACGTCAAACGTGCCCTGTTCACCGACGGGGACGTCTTCCGCGCCCGCTACCGCCGCCCCCTGCTGCTGACCGGTATCGATGTGGGTGTCATCCGGCCCGACCTCGCCGAACGGCTGCTTCCGCTGCGGCTGGAGCGTCCGCGGGTGCGGCGCACGGAGGCGGAGCTGTGGGCGGAGTACGCCGAGGTGCTGCCCGTCGTGCTCGGTTCGCTGCTGGACCTGACAGTCAAGGTCCGCGCGGCGCAGGCGGAGACCCCCACCGACCTGCGGATGGCGGACTTCGCCCACCTGTGCGCACAGCTCGACACGGCCACCGGCTGGGCCACGCTCGACGCCTACCGGGCCAGCCTGGACGACCTCAACGACGATGTCATCGAGGGCGACCTTCTCGCACAGACCGTCCTGCGACACGCCGAGACCATGGAGGCGGGCGCGGCGCAGCAGATGACCTCCACGGAGTGGCTGCACTGCCTCAGCCGCCTCTACACCGGCGAGGACTTCCGCCCCCTGCCCAAAGGCTGGCCGACCACCGGCAAAGTCCTCTCCGACCGCCTCAAGCGCCTCCAACCGACCCTCGCCGCCCGCGGGGTGCTCATCGACTCAGGCCGCACCAGGGAAGGCCGCTACCTCGAAATGACCCGCGCGCAAACCCCGCCCTCACACGAGCAGGAGCAGGCGTTCTGACTGGCCGCCGCGCGGTGGTCCGGACAAGCAAGAAGAGCACCATCCGCCACGCCCCGGGTGCTCCTCTTGCTGTTCGGCGGCAGCGCCGCCCCGCAATGGCCGCGCCGCGCAGCGGCTCCTTCTTCACGCCCTGAGCCGCACCACACCACTACAGACGCCCCTCTTCTTTCCTAAGTAGGGGACGGCTGCGTCACTGCGTCACCCGCAGGCGAAAAAGCGGGCCCTGAACTGCGAAAACAGCCCGTGACGCAGACCCCGAAGTCTGCGTCATCCTGCGTCACCTGCGTCACCGATGACGAACGGCCTGCGTCACCGGTGACGCACCCCCAACGCTCTGCGTCACCGAAAACCCGCAGGTCAGGCCGCCTAAGTGACGCAGGTGACGCGGTGACGCAGAAATCCGCACCTAGGACAGATGCGCCCACGGAAACCGCCTCTACCTCCCCCCGACTGGCCGCGAAGGAGACCCAAGCGATGTCCCGCCTGTCCATCGTGAAGACGCGTAGCACGAACGCTGTCGTGCTCGAACCGCAGCTCACAGTTCGCCAAGCCGCCGTGTACCTGGGTGGGGAGCGCTTCGTACGGCGCCTCATCGCTGAACGGCGCATCACCTACGTCAAGGACCGTCACCGCGTACTCATCCCGGAAAGCGCCGTCGCCGAGTACCTGGCAGCTCGTACGGTCCCCGCTCTCCCGTCTGGCTCCCGTCGCAGGAGGGTGGCGTAGTGCCCAAGAAAGGCCCGAAGAAGGGCAAGTCCATGCGGCGCTTCGGAGCGGTGCGGCAGTACCGCTCCGGCCGCTGGACGGCTTCCTATATCGACCCCACCGGGGAGCGTCAGAGAGCGCCCGAATCGTTCGACACCAAATCCGATGCGGAAGTCTGGCTCTCCCAGGTGGAGGCTGACATCTCCCGCCGGACCTGGCGAGACCCGAACGCGGGCGCGGTGAATTTTGAGGAGTACGCCGATAAGTGGGTGACCGAACGCGGTGTTGGTGCCACCACAGAGGAGTTGTACCGGCGCCTGCTGCGCCTGCACATCCTGCCGGCCTTCGGGGAACAGGACTTGGACGAAATCACTCCGCCGAAGGTGCGGGAGTGGCGGGCCGAGCGGCTGTCGACCACCAAGGCCGCCACGACCGTGGCGAAGTCGTACCGGCTGCTCAAGGCCATCATGGAGACGGCGACCGATGACGAACTGATTCGGCGTAATCCCTGCCGGATCAGGGGCGCCGGCCAGGAGTCGGCCGCTGAACGGGAGATTGCCACCGTGGATCAGGTGGACGCTCTCGCCGATGCGGTCGGCCCCCGCTGGCGACTGATGGTCTACCTGGGCGCGTACGGCCCCATGCGGCCGGAGGAGCAGGCGGAGCTACGCCGCAAGGACGTTGATCTGGACGCCGTAACGATCCGGGTGCGGCAGGCCGCTCCGGAACTGACCACTGGCAGGCGCGTTCTGGGGGATACCAAGTCGGACGCGGGCAAGCGGTACGTCGTCCTGCCCGACTTCCTGCGCGAGGACCTGCGGCGCCATCTCGACTGGTACGCGGAGAAGGGGAAGGGGGCGGAAGGACTCCTCTTTGTGGGGGAGAAGGGGGCGCCGTTTCGTCGTTCCTCCTTCGGACGGAAGTGGCGAAGGGCACGCGCCAAGGTCGGGATGCCGGACGGCTTCCGCTTCTACGACCTTCGTCACACCGGGCACACCCTCTCGACCCGATCAGGCGCGACCCTCAAGGACACGATGGTCCGTGCCGGACAGTCATCCGAAAAGGCGGCGCTTATCTATCAGCACTCCGACCGGGAGCGTCAGAAAGAGGTGGCCGACGGGATCGGCAAGCTGGTGCGGGCCGCGCGGCAGCGGGGCGCTGAGCAGCAGAAACGGGGCGCAGGTGGTGCGGAGGTGGTGCGCGGCGCCTGAATCGGTCTAGACAACAAACAAGGCCCAGGTCTGCGACCTGGGCCTTAACTCTGGAGCGGGTGACGGGAATCGAACCCGCGCTCTGAGCTTGGGAAGCTCATGTTCTACCATTAAACTACACCCGCTTGAGCGCCGCCCGTAGTGAGGGCGGTGCAGCGTCGCACACTCTACCCCATGGCCGACCCCCGGTGCGTTTGCCCGTGGGGTTTGTTCGTGTGTGCGGGGTGGGATGGGGGCTGGGGCGCGGGAGTTGGGGCGTACGGTTGGGGGGCGGAGTGCCGCTTTCGGTGGTGCCCAGTTCATCCCCTAATGTGGCTTTTGTTGTCCACGCACTTGGGAGAGGGACTTGATGGAGCGCACCGTCGTACGTTGTGCCGAAGGGCACGTGTTCAGCACCGCTTCGTTTCCCCTGCAGGCCACGGACCGGCTCGGCCCCGGCCGGCTGCTGCGGTGTCCGCGCTGTGCGCGGCTGCGGCATTCGGTGCCGGTGGCGGGTGACAAGCGCTGAGCGTTGAGAGCTGAAGCCGGGTGGTGAGGCGAAGCGGACGGCAGCCGGTGGAGCGGCTGTGAGATTTCCGGGCGAGGGCCCGGTCCCGGGAGCGGGACCGGGCCCTCGCCTGTGGGAGGGGACGGGCTCCGGGCGGTGGTGTGCGGGGCGGGCCGGGGTGGGCGCGTATCCTCGATGCGTGCTTCTCTCAGACAAGGACATCCGGACCGAGATCGACGCGGGCCGGGTCCGCATCGATCCCTACGACGAGTCGATGGTGCAGCCGTCGAGTATCGATGTGCGCCTCGACCGGTACTTCCGGGTGTTCGAGAACCACCGGTACCCGCACATCGACCCCGCGGTGGAGCAGCAGGACCTGACGCGCGAGGTGGTGCCGGAGGGGGACGAGGCGTTCATCCTGCACCCCGGTGAGTTCGTGCTCGCCTCGACGTACGAGGTCATCACGCTGCCCGACGATCTCGCCTCGCGGCTGGAGGGGAAGAGCTCGCTGGGGCGGCTGGGGCTGCTGACGCACTCGACGGCCGGCTTCATCGACCCGGGTTTCAGTGGGCATGTCACGCTGGAGCTGAGCAATGTCGCGACGCTGCCGATCAAGCTGTGGCCCGGCATGAAGATCGGCCAGCTGTGCATGTTCCGGCTGACGTCGGCCGCCGAGCACCCGTACGGCTCCGCCAAGTACGGCTCGCGGTATCAGGGCCAGCGGGGGCCGACGCCCTCGCGGTCGTTCCAGAATTTTCATCGGACACAGGTCTGAGGGTGCGAGAGAACCAGTGAGTGGTGTGCGGGAGAACCTGACGTACGAGCGCTTCGGTGGCGCGATTCGTGACCTGGCGCAGACGATCGCCGACGACGGGTACGAGCCCGACATCGTGCTGTCGATCGCGCGCGGCGGCGTCTTCGTGGCCGGCGGCCTGGCGTACGCGCTGGACTGCAAGAACATCCATCTGGTGAACGTGGAGTTCTACACGGGCGTCGGTACGACCCTGGAGATGCCGGTCATGCTGGCACCCGTACCGAACGCGATCGACTTCTCGGACAAGAAGGTCCTGATCGCGGACGACGTGGCGGACACCGGCAAGACGCTGAAGCTGGTGCACGACTTCTGCCTGGGGACGGTGGCCGAGGTCCGCAGCGCGGTGATCTACGAGAAGTCGCACTCGCTGGTGAAGTGCGAGTACGTGTGGAAGCGCACGGACGAGTGGATCAACTTCCCGTGGAGCGTCGAGCCGCCGGTGGTGCGGCGAGAGGGGCAGGTTCTCGACGCCTGATCGAGGGCGGCTGCCCGAAGGCGGCAGAGCGAGGAGTCCGGCCGGTGGCCGGGCGGAGGAAGCGCATCGGGCGGTGACGGCCCGGTGCGCTTCTCGTCGTTCGGGCCGGGACTTCCGCGTGTTTCCGGCGTGCCGTCCGGGTTTAGAGGGCGGGCTGTGAATTCGGGCCAATCCCGTTCCGGGTGTTCCACCGGTCACTACCTACGAGTAGAAACCGGCGGTGACAGCAGACCGGAAGCCGGGGAGGCCCAAGGGTGCGAGTGAGAGCGGGGCGGCTGGTGGCCGCCGCAGCGGCGTTGGCGGTGGGGTTCGGCGGAGCGGGCGTGGTCGCGGGGGTGGGCGCCGGTACGGCGGCGGCCGCCCCGGCGGGGTCCGCGGCGGCCAAGCCGCTGCCGCCCGAACTGGAGAAGATCCGGGCGGCCGAGGCCGTGAAGCTGTACGGGGACGCCGCCGAGCGGCCGGCCGCGCAGCGGAAGTCGTCCCTGATCTCGCTGGGGGACAGTGAGATATCGGGGGAGGGGGTGGGGACGTACGAGTCCGGGACGAACGGGCCGGACAACTGGTGCCACCGTTCGCCCGACGCGGCCATCCACCGGACCGGGATACCGGCGGACGTGACGTACAACGTCGCCTGTTCCGGGGCGTACACGGGGAACATCAACATCGGCGGTACCAAGCAGTACGCCGACGAGCTGGTGCAGAGCGACAACCTGGCGGTCAAGGCCAGGAACACCCGGCTGAAGATGGTGCTGCTGGTCGCCGGGGCCAACGACGACCTGCAGTTCGGGCCGGTGATGACGGACTGCGTCACCCGCTGGTTCACGTTGCAGGGGCCCTGCGAGCCCAAGTACCAGCCCGGGTGGCAGGGGCGCGTCGACGCGCTGGTGCCCAAGGTCGAGAAGAGCGTGCGCGACCTGCGGACCGTGATGCGCGACGCGGGGTACGCGGACGGTGACTACAAGCTGGTCGTGATGGGCTACCCGAGCCCGATCGGGCCGGACGTGGAGGACAACCCGAACTTCCCGGGCAAGCTGCCGGGCGGCTGCACGGGCTACACCTCCGACTCCGCGTGGGGCCGCAACACGGCCGTACCGGCCTTCGAGAAGGGGATGCGGAAGGTCGCGGCGGACACCGGCGCGACCTACCTCGACAACTCGCGGCTCTTCCACGGGCACGAGGTGTGCATGGAGGACACCTGGGCCCGCGGGCTGTACGTGGACCTGACGAACCCCTTCCCGCCGAACGCCAACTCCGTACGGCAGTCCTTCCACCCGAACGTGCGCGGCCACGGCGCCTTCGCCTCCTGCCTCACGCAGCTGTACGGGTCGGACCGGCGCGAGGCCTCCTGCGCCGACCCCGCGAGCACCGGGCAGCCGAAGCTGTACCCGCTGGCCTGGGACGACGTGTACAAGCCGCTGAAGAACACCGGTACCGGCAGCTGTGTGGACGCCAAGGGCGCGAGCAGCGGTAACGGTACGGCGGTCGTGGGCTGGGACTGCAACGGCCAGCGAAACCAGGACTGGTGGCAGGACACGGAGCGCCGCTCGGTGCACGTCGGGCTGACGCAGGACCGGTGCCTGGACGTGCCGGGCGCCAAGTACGAGGCCGGGGCCGGCCTGGTGCTGTGGAACTGCTCGGGCGCGGCCAACCAGCAGTTCACGAAGGACGCCGCGAACGGGTCGGTCCGGCCGGCGGCCGCGCCGGGGCTGTGCCTGACGCTGGGCTCGGCCAAGGACGCGGTACGGCTGCAGAAGTGTGACGGGTCGGCGGCGCAGCGGTTCGTGTAGCGCCGGTACGTCCGTACGCCGGTACGCCGGTACGCCCGTACGGGGAAGGCCCCGCTCCGGAGCGGAGCGGGGCCTTCCCCAGCAGGCGGTACGGGCGTGCGGTCAGAGTGTGCCGAGCTTGACCAGCGCCAGCAGCGCGACCAGCTGGATCGCGGAGGCGCCCAGCGCCTTGGGCCACGGCAGATCGTGCGACTTGCTCACCATCGAGGTGAAGAGCGCGCCCGCGGCCAGCCAGGTGGCCCAGCCCACGACCTGCACCAGCGTGCTGTCGCCGCCCAGGAACATCGCGAAGAGCAGTCGCGGCGCGTCCGTCACCGACATGATCAGCATGGACAGGCCGACGGTCGGCTGCCAGGCGCCGTCGCCGCCGAGCTGGCGGGCGAGGGTGTGGGTGACCGCGCCCAGGATCAGCCCGCCGATGACGAACATCACGGCGGTGATCAGCACCCACGGGATGCTGTTGGAGAGCGTGGCGTTCAGCACGTCCTCGCGGGCCTTGTCGAAGCCGAAGACCGCGAGCAGGCCGTAGACGAAGGTGACGATCAGGGCCGGGCCCCAGACCGGGTGGTCACGCATCTGCCAGAACGTCGGGTTCGGGCGGGTGACCAGGCCGGTCAGCAGCTGCTTCCAGTGCAGGCGGGGGCCGGCCGGCGGGGCCGTGGTCTGGCCCGCGCGGTAGGTGCCGCCGTCGCCGTACCCGTCGTCGCCGTACGGGCCGCCGCCGGGGCCGCCGTGCCCGTATCCGCCGTTGTCGTAGCCGCCGTTCGACGGGCCGCCGGGCGCGCCGTACGCGTCCGGGGCCTCGCCGACGCTGAACTGCTGGGTGTGGCCCGGGCTGTTGTCGTTGGCGTACGGGGCGTAGGACTGCTGTTGCGGCTGATAGCCGCCGTCACCGAAGTACTCGGGCTCGCCGTGTCCGTCGCCGCCGTGCGGGCCTGCGGGATGCGGGCCGCCGTACGGCTGCGGGGGCTGCGGCGGCCGGTGCGCTTGCTGCTGCCACTGCCCGTGCGGAGACGGGGGCTGCTGCCCGTACGGCTGTCCCTGCTGCCCGTACGGAGCCGGCTGCCCCTGCTGCTGCCCCTGCTGCGCGGAACGGGCGTCCCGTCCGCGACCCATCCTGAATCCAGCCACGTCATCGAACGTACCTGGTCTGGGAGGCTGCGGGGCCGGGGCCGGGTGCTCGGGGCGGCTTTGCTGCCGACCTGTGACATCCCCTAGACGATTAGTTCCGATGTGGCTTAGTGGTCGTAGGCGATCAGTGACCTGGTGGTGGGTGCGCCGATGGTGCGGTTGTGCCATATGGCGCAG